>CANRPD010000043.1 GCA_947632385.1 uncultured Clostridia bacterium
TCCGGCGCTGGGGAACGCCGGACGGGAACGGCAAAATTTTTTACACTTCTATTGCTTCTTTATCTCACACAAGCTAATGGACCGGGCTTGTCACGGAACCAAGTCATCCACCAACGGATCCTGCAAAGACGAAAGAGAGCCGATACATGATCCAAGAGTTTTTGTGAAGCGACGACCCATTCCGGATCGATGCGGTTCAGTGGCGAATCCATCAAACGCGATCGTCGGTTCCGACCGCCTGACAGAAGTAAAGAAAAAGGCCGTGTACAGCTGCACACGGCCTGGTAGGATCATCAAAATCACTCCGCATCCGGCTGCTGTCCATCGTGGGCAAGCCATTTGCACTCGGTCACATCCATGTGGGTGAAGACGGCCCGAAAGCTGGACTCCTCCGGGCTGCATGCATAAATGCCGAAGGCGATCTCATCCTGCGCCTCCCACAGGTGACACACGCGCATCTGCGAGAACACTTCTCCATCCGTAGAGCACTCGATGCAGAAATCGTCCTCCCGTCGGCTCAGGCGATACCACATAGAGCGGATCCCTGCATCGATGGCTGTGGTCGCCCAATCGGAGTATCCGTGGTTGGTCACCACACTGCCCAGATGCTGGAACTGCCCGTTTTCATATTCGATGGAACCCTTGATCCAGTTTTCGCTGTCCAAATACACGACCACGCCGCACTGGTCAAACCGATGTTCACTGAAGAATTCCGTTTTCACCACAAAGGAAAAGAACTTCTCCCGGGTACGCATCTGCAGCACCGGTGCATTGTCATTGCGGAAATGGTAATACGTCCGCTGCCACAGATCGGTGTGCGGCTCCGTGATGATCTCGATCCGGCCCTCCTCCATGGAAAAAGCCCTGGGCTGTCGGGTCCAGACGAGCTGTTTTGTGTCAAACATATCGATCTCCACCTTCCTCAAATTCTCCCCTTGATTATACACCCGCGCCTCAAGGAATGCAACCGGTCACGACAACTTCTATCCCTCATGCTCGCCTCCGCGCAATCCAAAAAATCTCCCCAAAACCCGATTTTCGGCGGTTGACCGGTTGTTGGCTCCGTGCTACAATAGCGATACAATCACAAGACGAGGTGACTTCTATGATCTCTACCGAAATTGCTTCTGCGGCCCACCATGTGGGGGAAGAAAAAGCCATCGAATACGTAGCCAAGGCCGGATTCGACGCCTGGGATTTCTCCATGTTCAGCATGCTCTCGTACGATTGGAAAACTCATCAGTTTTCCAAAAGCGACCATCCTCTGGGCGGCAGCAATGCGCTGGCCTTTGCCAGAAAGCTCCGGCAGATCGGCCTGGACAACGGCATCGTGTGCAACCAGTCTCACGCGCCGTTCCCCTGTCCGGTTGACCTGCCCATGATCCGGGACTACCTAAAACGCGCCATTGAATGTACCGCCGAAGCCGGCGGCAAGATCTGCATCATCCACCCGGACAACAACGCCACTCCCGAAGCCAATGCCGAGATGTACGGCGAGCTGCTGCCTTGGGCCAGGTCCTGCGGCGTGAAGATCGCCGCCGAAAACATGTGGAACTGGGACCAGGAAAAGGATCAGGCGGGCTTTGCTGCCTGTTGCAATCCCGAGAGTTTTCTCGCCCATCTGCATGCCGTAGACGATGAGTTCCTGGTCGCCTGTCTGGACATCGGCCACAGCGAGATGAAAGGCCTGGGCACCAGTGCGCCCCAGCTCATCCACGCCCTGGGGAACAAGCTCCAGGCCCTGCACCTCCACGACAACGACCGCTGGCACGATTCCCATCAGATCCCCTTCTCCATGGAGATCGATTTCGGTCAGGTCGTCCGTGCTTTACAGGAGATCGGCTATCAAGGAGACTTCACCCTGGAGTGCGACCAGTACCTGCACGACCGCACACCCGAAACGCTCTTGTCCGGCCTACAGGACATGGCGGCCGTTGCCCGGAAGCTGGAGAAAATGTTCCAAGAGGCGTAATGCTTTCCAGCTGAAATCCCGAAATGAAAAAAGATCGGTTCAGGGGGGATCGAGACCGTGAATTACCTGGAAGATTTTTACAAGGAGTATGATGAGGAAGGGCGGCTGCTTTCCCGGCATGGACAGGTGGAATACTTGACCACGATGAAATACATCCGCGCGTGTCTTGCGGGCGTGTCCGACCCGAACATCGTAGAGGTGGGCGCAGGGACCGGACGGTACAGTGTGACGTTGGCCAAACAGGGCTATCGGGTGACGGCCGTGGAGCTGATCGCGCACAATCTGGAACTGCTCAAAGCCAAATTGGACGGTTCAGAGCCGCTCACAGCGATACAGGGCAACGCGATGGATCTGTCGGCGCTGCCGGATGGCGCCTATGATCTGACGATGCTGCTGGGACCGATGTACCACCTGTATACACGGGCAGATAAGCTCAAAGCCCTTACCGAAGCGGTACGGGTGACCAGGACCGGCGGGCACATCCTGGTTGCCTATTGCATGAATGAACCGACGGTCATACAATACGTCTTCGGACTCAACAAGCTGCATGAGCTGATGAAGCTCAAAATGCTCACGCCGGATTGGCACTGCGTGAGCGAGCCAAAAGAAATATTTGAATTGGTACGCACCGAAGATATCGCTTCACTGGACGCAGAGATCCCCGTGAAGCGGATCAAACTGGTTGCCACGGATGGCGCGACGAACTATAAGCGGGAATATATCGATGCGATGGATGATGAGACTTTTGCCAAGTGGATGGACTATCATTTTGCGATCTGCGAACGGTCTGATCTCATCGGCGCGTCCCATCATACTTTGGACATCCTGCAGAAGCTGTAAGACCCAGCTTATCTGCTGCGCAGACAGCCTTTCATTCGTCTGTTGGAAGCCCGCTCAGCGGAATGATCGGTTACGGGCCAGGGACCTCAAATGGGCCGGGGATGCATTTCCCCGGCCTTTTGAGGTCCGTTCCATCCCACCTGACCACCACCGACCGTGCGATTTGTTCCCCGTCCTGCACAGGTAGAGAGATTTTTGAAAAGGTGGAAACGTTTGTGGACTTGCGCAGACCGCATTGCGAAACCCCGAAAAGTGTGCTACATTGAGGACATCTGGGAGAAAAAAGGAGGTTTTTTCATGCTTTGGCAGGCAGTTGCCAACGGGTATGTCCTGCGGGGGGCCCGGTACGGCGCACATCTGATCCTGGGAGAGAATCCCTGCTTCCGCTTTACGCTGGACGGAGTCCGATTCGGCGAATTTCCGGTGGCAGGCTGTTTTGACCGGCCGGGAGAAAAGGAACGGCTCTCGAAGATCGTTCTGGAACACATCGACCGGGAAGGCCCGGTGCTGCAGGTCGTGTTCACCGCAGAGAGCACCCTCTGGGAAAAACGCACCTTTCACTGGCAGTTCGAGGAACGGCTGGCAGAACACTGGCAAACGGTTTCCGGACACGGCAAACTGGGCCGGTGCCACTTTTGTTCCAGCGGCGTTCCCGGCGAATACGACAACGGAGACAGCTTTGGCGGGGCGACCAACGCCCGCATCGACGCGGAATTCTTCCTGAATCCTGCAGTGAACCTGGGCAACGTCGAGGAATTCCGCAATACTCAGCCAGGAGTCTGCGGTCTGTCCGGCGAATTCCCCATCCGAGATCAGCTGGCGCTGGAATACGCCCACGGACTGTTTTCCCCTTCGCCCACCTGTCTCGTCTTCCACGATGCAGGTTCTGCCCTGGGCATCGGCCTCGGGACCGAGCCCGGCGGATACCGTTTCAACGCTTTTGAATATTCCGGCTCCCGCAAACAGGGGGCGGCGTTCTTCATCCAGTATTTCGGATACACCCAAGTAGACGGCGACTTTACCAGCCCCCGGATCTCTTTCACCTTTGCCAACAGCCCCATGGATGCCCTACAGGCGCACGTGGACTGGCTGGACTGCCGAGGCTTCTCCACCCGTTTCGGGAACGCGGAAACGCCCAATTGGCATTTTGCGCCGGTCTTCTGCGGTTGGGGCGAACAGGTGGTGGAGGCTTGGCGCACCCGTTCCTCCGATTTTGAGGCCAACGCCACAGCCACCCAGGAGAATTATGAGCGGTGGCTCCAGGATGCCGAGGCCAAGGGCATTCCCTTTTCCACCGTCGTCATCGATGACAAATGGCAGAAGCACTACGGCACCTTCGAGGTAGACACGGAAAAGTGGCCGGATATGCCGGGCTTCATCGCCCGACAGCATCAAAAGGGCCACCATGTGCTGCTCTGGACCGCCAGCTATCACTGGGAAGGCCTGCCGGAAGACCTGGTCATCCACGGAAAGAACGGTCAAAAGCTCTTTGCCAATGTGGCCGACCCCCGGTACGAAGCGCTCATTCGGGAGCAGATCACCCGTCTCGTCGGGGAAGTGGGGGTCGACGGCTTTAAGGAGGACTGGATCGGCGGCTCTGCCCGGGAAGCGGACCTGCCGGGGTACGGGGCTCTCCACGGGCTGGAGATGCTCCGGCGGTTCCAGTTCATCCTGTGGGATGCTGCCCATCGGGTCAAGCCCGACGCCCTCGTCGAGACCCAGACCCCTCATCCCCTGTTCCGGGAGTCTTCCGACGTCCTGCGCTTAAACGACCTGTGGTTCGCCACCCGGCATGTGCCGGAGACCATGCGCCACCGGGCCCGGATCGCCCGCATCTGCGGCTGGCGGGCTTTGGACTGCGACAACGCCGCCTGTACCACCCCGGAAGAATGGTTCCGGTACATGTTGGCTCAGGTACGGCTGGGCACCCCAGCCCTGTATTTAGTCAGTATGACAGAATCCTACCACGAAGAGATCCCTGCCGCCATGTGGGACTACGTGGCTGCCCTTTGGCAAGAATACACGGCGGAACAAATTGGATAACGCAAAAGGCTCCCGGTCTGGACCGGGAGCTTGCTTTTTTCCACCGGCTGGCTCACGCCTCTCCCGTGTCGGTGAACCGGGAGAGCTTTTGCCGGTACTCGCTGGGCGTCATCCCTTCGCACTGCTTGAACAGCTTCCCGAAATACCGTTCATCCGAAAATCCGGTCTTGTGGGCGATCTCCCCCACCTTGTCATCGGTGGTGATGAGCAGCTCCTTGGCCTTGTTGAGCCGCAGGTTCTGCAGGTATATGATCACACTGACGCCGGTACGCTTTTTGAAGATGCTGGAAAAATAGGTGTAATTCAGAGACACCACATTGGCCAGGATGGTCAGGGTCAGGGGTTTCTGATAGTTTTTCTCCATATAGGCGATGGCCTGAGCCACCGCGTCCTGGGGCACCTGCTGTCCCTTCAGCCGTCGGCGGCACAGGGGCATCAGGCTGTCTCGGACCGCAGCCTCCAGCTGGTCCAGAGAGGTGACCCCGTCGGAGATCTGCACCGGGAGCAGCTCGTCCATGGGCTCGTCCAAGGACTGATCCGCAAAGGACCGCACGCTGCGCAGACAGGTGGGCAGCAGGGCCAGCAGCCGGGGATCATGAGAGAGCTGGCGGAACAGGGTATGACATTCCCGCTCCACCGAGGCGATATCCGGCATGCGCAGCGCACTGCTCAGGGCGCTGCAGCACCGCTGCAGGTCTGTCTGTGCCGCGTCAGCCGGCAGATCCTCCCAAGCAAAGGCCAGCTGTTGTTTGCCGACCCCGAACCGCCGGAACAGCGCCCCCTCGGTCTGGAGGATCGCCTCCCGCAGCTGGAAGACAGTCCCCGCCGCCGGGGCCATGGCCCCATACAGGATCTCCCCGGTCTCCCGGCAAACCGACTGCAAAAACGACTCCAAAACCGGCTGGAACGCTTCAAAATGGGCCTGCTTCCGGTCCGAAAGATTCACCACCGCGCCCAGCAGCCGGTCCGCTGCCGGGAAGATCACCTGCCGCTCAAAGTGCTGGGAGAGAAACGCCGAAATGCTCCTGCGCTTGGCCGCCAGACGCGTCTCCGAGCCGTCTCCCAAATAGAAAGCCAGGAACCCCACCGGAGACGCCTGAAAAAAGCTGTCCGGGGTCGTCAGCAGCTCCTGCACGGTCTCCTCGCTCAGGGTCCCGCCCCAGACGTCCTGGATCTGATCCAGCAGGATCCCCGAAAGGATCTGCTGCTGCGAATCCTGTTTGTCCAGGGCCTCTATGCACCGGATGAGGGAAGTCTTCAGCTCGTCCGGGTCCACGGGCTTGAGCAGATAATTCTCAATGCCCAGCTGGATCGCCGTCTTGGCATAGGCAAAATCGTCGTACCCGCTGATGATCACCGCCTGGAACTTGCGACCCTGCTGCTGCATCTGGCCCAGCATTTTCAGGCCGTCACAGCCGGGCATTTGAATGTCCGTCATCACCAGGTCCACCGGATGCTCCCGGAAGAGCTCCAGGGCCTGCAGACCGTTTTCCGCCAGATAGATCTGCCCAATGGGCAGATCGAACCCTTCGGTCAGCTTCTTTAGGCCCAGCAGCACCACTTTCTTGTCTTCACAGATGAGCAGGTCATACGTTTTCATGGGGATCGGGTATCCTCCTTTCAAGTTGGAAAAGCCCATGGGCTCGTTGTGTTCGGTATCGGTTCAGGCTGCGTCAGGATCCAGGGTCCTTCCCTGGTCCGGGATCCTCCGGCGGCAGCGTGGGCGGCGTCAGCGGAATGGCGAAGGTGATGCGGGTGCCCTTCCCTTCTTCGCTCTGGAAGGTCAGCCCGTACGCCTCCCCATACAGCAGCCGGATCCGCCCGTTGGTGTTGTACAGGCCCACAGACCCCCTTCGGCTGCTGGAAATGTACCCCTGCTCCAGCCGCCGGGCGATCTGTTCGGCCGCCTCCGGGGGGGTCCCCACCCCGTTGTCGGAAAGGATGAAGGTCATCAGGTCGTCCCGCTGCTCCACCTTGAGCTCCACCTGGATGTCCGTCTCCCCCGGCGGGCAGCCGTGCTTGATGGCGTTTTCCACCATGGGCTGCAGCACGAACCGGGGCACCTGACGGTTCATCAGTCCGGGCTCCACCGTATAGGTAAAGACACAGTCCTTTTCCTCCACCACATTCATTATGTTTACATAATCCTGTACCGCGCCCAGCTCCAGCTGGATGGGCGCAAACTCCGAAGAATAATCGGCATAGTACCGCAGCAGCCGCCCCAGCGAGGTCAGCGCCCGGGCGATGTCCATATTATCCGCCAGCACGGCCCGCATCTTCAGGCACTCCAACGTGTTGTACAGAAAATGCGGCGAGATCTGCTGAGAGAGCATCCGGATCTGCAGGTCCTTTACCTGAAGCTGCTTTTCGTAGTTGTTCTGGATCAGATTTTTGATCCGGGCTGCCATGGCATTCAGGTTCCCCGCCACCTGCTCCAGAAAATCCGTGCCGTACACGGGGATGTTCACATCAAAATTGCCCTCCTGCATCTGGGCGATGGCCCCGTTGATGGCCTCCGTGCGCTTGAGCAGGGATTTGACCAGCCGCACCGCCAGCATACCGCTGCCCAGCACGCTGAACACCACGATCAACCCGCCCAGCACCTGGAAGCTCTGCACGGTCCCCAGCACCACCGACTGGTCGCTGTGGGAGATCAGGCAGCAGTCGATTCCGGGGATGGTCTGCCCGCACACCAGATACACCTGACCCTCGTCGTCGATCCGCCGGTTGTAAAAGCCGTCCGTCTGGAACAGGTCCCCCAGCCCGCTGCAATTGCGCTGAAACCACGCCTCATCCGAGGAGAACAGCACCTGCCCGGATTGGTGCACCAGGGTGTAGTCGGTGGACCGAAAGCTGTCGGTGGCCACGCCCAGCTCCTGCACGAACCGATCGAAGGACATCTCCACCTCCAGGAACGTCAGGTTCCGGCTGCCGGTCACGATGGGAACAAACATGGACAGGCTCCCCGGGATGGTGTATTCCCACTGGTAATAGGTCCTGGCCGCAGGTTCCACCCGCACTGCCGGCGAGCGCACCTCCAGCAGGGCCTCGATCTCGTGGAAGAACGCCTGGTCTTCCGGAGAGCGGTTCACGTTCTGCACCGTCAGGCTGTAAAACAGCGTGGCATTGTCCGTATAGAACCGCACCTCCCCCAGCTCCGGGGGCGCTGCCTGACCGATATAGGTCAGCAGCGGGCGGATCTTGGTGTTGTAGTCCAGCACCGACTCCCGGGGGCCGGAATACGCGGTGAAGAACCCCGTCACATCCGGATGGGTGGAGAGCCGCTGGGCGGTGGCGATCACCGACCCCACGGACTCGCTGAGGGAAAACACGGACTGCTCGAAGGAGTGGTCCAGGTTGTCCATTTCCCGGTTTTGCATCATCGCCGTCTGCCGGTAGAAGATGACGAACAGCAGCACCGTGGGCAGCAGTGCCGTCAGGGCCACGATCAGCAGGATCTTGGTCCGCAGTTTCACAGAAAGAAGCTGAATGGAGAACCGATTTGGCATAACACAGCCCCCTCCCCGGGGCGATTTTCGTCTATGATGACTTGTTTTCTACTTCAAAGTTTAATCTTAATAGCACAAACTGTCAACAACAAATCTGAAAATATCCCACTAAAAGCAAAAAATACCCCGTTGAAAAAAGGTCGGTCGATTCGGTATCATAGGGGCAGAAAGTCCCTTCTTGGGGCTTATCTTACCCGAAAGGAGCGCTTCAAGTGGCCGCAGAAAAAGTCGGTGTAGCGCCGCGGGGCGGCGACCCGCAGCACAGCAGCAGCCGGAGGTGGATCCGCTTCAAACGGCAGATCCCATACCAGCTGATGATTCTGCCCGCTCTCATCTTCCTCATCATCTTTGCCTATATCCCCATCGCGGGATTGGTGATCGCTTTCCAGGATTACTCCCTCTCCACGTCCTACTTCAACAATCCCTGGGTAGGCATGAAGCACTTCCAGGCCTTCCTGAAGGACGCCACCTTCTGGAGCGCCTTCCGAAACACCATCCAGCTGAGCTTGCTGCGGATGTTCTTGGTGTTCCCCATGCCCATCATCCTGGCGCTGGCGCTCAATGAGATCCCCGCCCTCAAGTTCAAAAAGACGGTCCAGACCTGCAGCTACTTCCCCCACTTCATGGCCTACGTGGTGGTGGCCGCCCTGTGGAAGGACATCCTGGGCAACACGGGTCTCGTCAACAACTTCCTCCGGCAGATCGGCGCCATCCAGGATCCCATCTCCTTCTGGACAGACCCCGCCAAGTTCAAGATCCTGGCCACCCTGGTGGATATGTGGAAGGGCACCGGGTGGAACGCCATCATCTACTTCGCCGCCATATCCGGCATCAACAATGAGCTCTACGAGGCCGCCCGCATCGACGGCGCGGGCCGCTTCTCCCAGATCCGCTACATCACCCTGCCGGAGATCATGAACACCATCATCATCATGTTCATCCTCTCCATCGGCGGTCTCGTCTCCGGCAACTTGAGCATCTCCCAGCTGCTGGGCAACGCATTCACCAAACCGGAGTCATACATCATCGAGTACTACACATTGGAGGTCGGCCTGGGCACCATGCGGTACTCCTATGCCACCGCCGTGGGCATGTTCCAGTCGGTGATTTCCGTGATCCTGGTCCTGCTGGCAAACTTCTTCTCCAACAAGTATCAGGACGTCGGCCTGTTCTGACAGAAAGGCGGTGCACACCATGAAAGCGAAAAAGGTTTCCAATGCCATCCGCCTGACCACCGAGGACAAGGTGGTCAACGGCGTGGCCATCTTCATCGGCCTGTTCACCTTCCTGGTGACGGTCTATCCCATCTATTACTGCCTCATCTACGCCTTCTCCGACGGCACCATGGCAATGGCCAAGCAGATCTACCTGTTCCCCACGTCTCCCACATTGGATAACTTCCGGGCCGTGCTCACGGACAAGCTCCTGGTCAACAGCTTCCTGATCAGCGTCGCCCGCACGGCCACCGCCGTGGTCACCAGCGTCGCCTTCACCGCCCTCACGGCCTATGCCCTGACCCGCAAGGAGCTGGTCGGCCGGCGCATCTACTCCATGATCGCCATGTTCACCATGTACTTCGGCGGCGGCGTCATCCCCACCTATCTGCTCTACCGCAGCCTGCACATCCTGAACACCTTCTCGGTGTATATCCTGCCCGGCCTGCTCAGCGTCTACAACATGCTGCTCATGATGGCCTTCTTCCGGGACATCCCGGAATCCCTGGTGGAATCCGCCCAGCTGGACGGGGCCAACGAGCTGAAGATCCTCACCCGCATCATCCTCCCGCTCTCCACCCCCATCCTGGCCACCATCGGCCTGTTCGTGGGCGTGGGCGCGTGGAACGACTGGTACACCGCGGCCTACTTCATCAATGACCAGGACCTGATGCCCATGTCCACCATCCTGATGAAGCTGGTCAGTGCGGCAGACGCCGCCCGGAAGGCCCGGGAAATGCTGGCAGATGCCGGCGGCGGAGCCGGCATGGTGAAAAAAGGCACCACCTCGGTCTCCATCCAGTACGCCACCATGCTGGTGTCCATCATCCCCGTCATGTGTGTCTATCCCTTCGTGCAGAAGTACTTCGTCAAGGGCATCATGGTGGGCGCCATCAAGGCCTGATCCCCGGTACTTGGCCCGTTTGGGCTTCGTATAGATTCCTAGAAATAAAGGAGAGGAACAAACATGAAGAAATGGACAAAGCTGTTTGCCCTGATGCTGGCAGTGGTCCTGCTGTGTACCGCTCTCTCGGCCTGTGGCCAGTCCGGTAACACGAGCCAGGCGCCCTCCAGCACACCCAACAGCACCCCCCAGAGCACTCCCGAGAGCAAGCCGGAAAGCACTCCCGAGAGCACCCCTGAGGTGTCCGATACGTCCGAAGAGGGGTACGCTTGGCAAGCCAATACCGACCCCATCACCATCACCATCTACGTGGACGATCCCGGCACCATGTGGGAAAAATGGGGCACCGACCCGGTCTCCCAGCGCGTGACGGAAAAGACCGGCATCTCGTTCAAGTGCATCGCCCCCGTGAGCTCCGATGACACCAAGCTGACGCTGCTGGTGGCTTCCGACGAGCTGCCCGACTACGTGACGGCCAACTACAATGCCAGCCAGTGGGACTCCATGTACAAGCAGGGCCAGCTGGCGGACCTGGAGGCGCTGTCCGACCAGTACGCCCCCAAGCTGAAGTCCGAACTGGTGGATCCCGAGGTCTGGGAGCACTGCCGCACGGAAGACGGCCACGTCTACACCCTGCTGTCCTGCTGGAACAGCACCGAGACCTTCGAGTGGCTGAAGAGCCATGACCACATCGTCTCCTCCAACCAGCCCGTGGCGCTGATCCGCCAGGACTACCTGGAGGAAGTCACCAACAAGAACCCCACCACCCCCGACGAGTTCCATGACATGTGCATGGAGATCAAGGAAAAGCATCCCGACACCATCCCCTTCTACACCGGCGGCCTCACCGGCTCCGGCCCCAGCTACCTGCTGTACATGTTCGGTCTGGGCACCTACTATGTGGATGAGAACCTGAACGTCTCCCGTTCCTTCCACAATCCCAACTACCTGGGCATGCTCAAGTGGGTGAACCGGATGGTCAACGACGGTCTGATGACCGAGGACAGCTTTGTGGATACCGACAACGACAAGGACGCCAAGTCCCTGGCCGGCAAGGTGGCCACCTACGTCTGGACCGTTGGCGAGACCTACAAGGTCCCCGCCGACAACCCCGACACCTACTACTACCCCATGGGCCCCTGGGACGGCTACGAGCAGGTCCGGACCAACAACGGCTACATCCGCTTCGGCGTTTCCGCCAAGGCTTCTGACGAGGCCAAGGATGCCTGCATGCGGTTCCTGGAGTTCGGCAACTCCCTGGAAGGCTTCGAGACCCTGGTCTGCGGCATCGAGGGCACCAAGGACGACGACTACACCGGCGACCTGATCAACGGCCCCCACTTCTACTACGAAGACGATCCCACCAGCCCCGGCGGACGCAAGGCCACCTGGTACGAGAGCTTCTACAATGCCAAGCTGGCCGACTGGAGCGGCGTGGAAATGAAGAGCGGCCTGGGCGGCTATCACTCCTACGTCTTCACCAGCGGCATCTATCAGACCGAGACCGAGACCATGAAGAGCGACCTCTCCACCGAGATGAACGAGCTCTATCTGGACCACGTCCGGTACGATGATCCCCTGCTGTTCTCCTTCGAGGCGGGCTCCGACGCCCTGGTGGCCAACCAGACCATCACCAGCCTCATCGCCGAATACTGGACCCAGTGGGCCTTCGCCCCCAATGAGGAAGAAGTCGAGCGCCTGTACAACGAGTTCCTCCAGCGCGCCGCCGATTCCGACGAGGCGACCCTCAACCAGTGGCTGACCGAGAAGTATCAGTCAGCCGGCGGCAGCACCCCCACCCCGGTCAAATGATCCGTTCGGATCATCGACAATACTCTTTCTTAGGAGGGAACTAAATGAAAAAATGGACGAAACTGTTCGCGCTGATGCTGGCAGTGGTCCTGCTGTGTACCGCCCTCTCGGCCTGTGGCCAGTCCGGTAACAACACGCCTTCCAGTAAGCCCAACAGCACCCCCCAGAGCACGCCCGAGAGCAAGCCGGAAAGCACGCCCGAGAGCACCCCGGAGGACACCAACACGGTCACGGATGGCTACGCCTACGAGGCCAATACGGAGCCCATCACGCTGACGATCTTCGACAGCGACCCCGACTCCAGCTTCCTTCGCTGGGGCGAGAACCCCGCTTCCCGCCGCACCACCGAGCTCACCGGCATCTCCTTCGAGGCCGTTGTCCCCGTGGTGGATGACGAGACCAAGCTGCAGACCCTCATCGCCTCTGACGACCTGCCCGACATCGTCACCGGCAACTATTTCGACACCTGCTGGCAGTCCATGATCAGCAACGGCCAGCTGGAGGACATGGAAGCCCTGGCCGAAAAGTACACCCCCAAGCTCAAGTCCGAGCTGGTGGATCCCGAACTGTGGGAGTACTGCCGCTCCGACGACGGCAAGATCTACACCCTGCTGTCCTGCTTCTCCACCAAGAGCCATCTCCAGTGGCTGGAAGACCACAACTTCCTGGTCTCCTCCAACCAGCCCTGCGTGCTCATCCGTCAGGACTACTATGAAGAGGTCGGTTCTCCCGAGGTCAACACCCCCGACGAGTTCATCGACATGCTGCTGAAGATCAAGGAGAACCATCCGGACTGCATCCCCTTCTACACCGACGGCCAGACCCGCACCGGCCCCTCCTATCTCCGTTGGCTCTTTGGCGTCTGCTCCTACTACGTCAACCCCGAGACCAAGGAAGTCTCCAGCTCCTGCCGCGACCCCAAGTACCTGGATATGTACATCTGGGTCAACAAGATGGTCAAGGCCGGCCTCATGCCCGAGGACAACTTCGTGGACGGCTATGAAGAGGCCGAGGCGAAGATCACCGCCGGCAAGCCCGCCACCTTCATGTCCGTCGTGGCCGACGGCGGCCGCTCTCCTGCGGACAACCCCGACACCATCTACTATCCCATGAAGCCCTGGAACACCTACGAGGCCGTGCGCTCCAATGCCGGCTATCTGAAGTGGGGCGTTTCCGTCAAGGCCTCCGACGAAGCCAAGGACGCCGCCATGCGCTGGACCGAGTTCGCCAACACCGAGCTGGGCGCCCAGACGCTGGTCTGGGGCGTGGAAGGCCCCGCCGACGGCCAGTGGGACGGCGACTTTGAGAACGGCGCCACCTTCTTCTTCGAGGACGATCCCAAATCCCCCAACGGCAGAAAGGCTACCTGGTACTCCGGGTACTATGACGCCATGATGGGCGACTGGAGCGGCGTGTGCAAGAAGACCGGCCTGTGCTGCTATCAGAACGTCTCCCTCACCAACCAGATCTACGGCGACATGACCCAGGTCACGGAGAACGACATGCTCAAGGAAATGAACGAGTGGTTCGCTCCCACCGTCCGCTACGACAACGCCCTCTACTTCAACCTCAGCGATGATCCCGCGGTGGTCTATCAGACCTACGTCTCCCTCATCAGCGAGTACAACATCAAGTGGGCCTATGCCGAGGACGAAGCCGAGGTCCGTGCCCTGTTCGATGAGTTCTCCCAGCGCTATATCGACGCCGGCGAGCCCATCCTGAACCAGTTCTACACCGAGACCTACAAGGCTCAGGGCGGCGCGTAAGCCGGATCCTTCCAGATCGCTAACAAGAGTTTCATTTGGGACCTCTTTAGGCAGGGGGGCCGCTTCGGCGGCCCTTCTGTCTTGCCCAAAAAAAGCCGCGGAAACGGCCGCTCGTCAGAGCGGCCGTTTCTCTTATTTCAGGCTTTTGCGCTCACCGCTGCACCCACAGCCGGAAGGGCGGCACCGGCTGTCCGTTGGTCCCGAACAGCGAGGCCTCGAACCACTCCGCCCAGCCGTAGGAGACTCCCTCGGCTCCCGGGGCATCCACCCGCAGGGTCCGTTCGTCCACCGCCCGGGCGGCGCAGGGCGCGGCCCCCTGGGGACCCAGCGCCTGCAGGGGCTCTCCGGCCCGCAGCTCCACCGGCGCGCTGAACCGCACCAGCAGCCCGTCTCCGTCCGCTTCGCACGCCACCGCCCGGGGGGAGAACACATCTCCCACCGCCCGGCCGTACACGTCCCGCAGGGCCAGCCGGTGCAGCCGGCAGGCCACCTCCAGCTTCTCGTGGGGATGGATATCCTTCAGCTCGCCCACGTCCACCAGCACCGCCATGGAGACCCCCGGCAGGGTGTCGGCGCACAGCTCCTGCTGCTGCCGCAGGGTGGGCCAGTCGTAGCCCGTCCCCCACACAAAGGGGTTGAACGTGGCGATCTGGCACGTCAGGAAGGGCAGCTCCTTCCCCCAGGCCCGCTCCCAGCAGTCCCGCATCCGGGCAAACAGCCCGGCATAGCGCGCCGCTTCGCCCTCCATGGCGTTGCTCTCTCCCTGATACCACAGCACCCCCCGGATCCCGTAGGGCGCCGTGCGGGCCACCATGTGGGCAAACAGGCACCCCGGCTCGTTGGGGTCCCCAATGGCCGCTTCCCGGGGCCAGGTGATGATCCGTTCCAGCTGCGTGTAGTACTTCATGTCCTCCAGAGACCGGTCCACAAAGTCCGGGTGCTCCTCTAGCACCTTCTGCAGCGAAGCCTGATAGTTTTCAAAGTCCTCCCGCCCGCAGTCGGGCAGCGCCTCCCGCTTGCGGCGATAGGCTGCCATGTCCGCCCGGGTGTCCTCGTGAGCGGCCAGCTCCTCCTCGGGCATCCACGCCTGGATTACCGTCCCGCCCCAGTCGCACTGGATGACCCCCACGGGCATCTCCAGGGACCGGGCCAGCAGCGCCGCGAACCCGTATCCGATGGCCGAGAACCGGGCGATCTCCTCCTTGTCCGGCAGCCGCCAGCCCCGGTCCTCGCCGCTCAGCGGCTGGAAATGCCAGCCGTACTGGGGCTCCTCCCGGCAGCGCCGGGGCACCCGGAACAGCCGCACGTCGGGCAGCGTCTGGGGGCAGGCCAGCTCCCGGGCGTGCAGGGCCGCCAGCACGGGCATCTCCATGTTGGACTGTCCCCCCGCCAGCCACACCTCGCCGGCCGCCACGTCCCGAAACACCGTGGTCTCCTCCCCGCAGCTGATCTCCATCTCCCCCAGGGCCCCGGGCCCCGGGGTGGGCAGCATCGCCTGCCAGCGGCCTGTTTCATCCGCCTGGCAGCCGACCTCCTCCGCCCCCAGCCGGACCCGCACCGCCGCCCCGGCGGTGGCCGTGCCCCACACCGGGTTCGTCGTGCTGTGCAGCAGCACCATGTGGTCCGAAAACATGGGGGAAACCGTAAACGCAGTCATGCTCTCACTCCTTCCCGGGCATCTCCACCCGATAGCCAATGCCCAGGGGCATCTCCAGGTCCACCAGGCCTCCGTCCCCCACCGTCAGGGTCAGCGGCTCCGTCTCAACGCCCATGGGCACGGCGGTCAGCTGCGTCCCGGCGGGCAGGCCGGTCTCCCACTGCACCGGGCTGTAGGGCTCTTCCCAGCTGCGATACAGCAGCGTGGCCCCGTCGGGCTGGGGCAGCATGGCGCACCCGTTGACGACCACCTTCCGGCCGCCGATCACCACGGTGCACTCCTCGCTCTCAAAGTCCACCGACACCCGGTCGCCGGAGGCATATTCCACGGTCTTCACCGGGCCGTCCTCCCGATAGGTCTCCGCCAGCTCGTCCCGCAGGGCGTCCAGGGGCGCCTGCACCATGAAGTAGGCGTCGGTCAGCACCTTGATGGGCGTGTCGGCCCGGATGTCGTCGCAGAAGAACCCGCCGTACAGCAGGCCGTCCAGCACGTTCCGGGGGGTATCCACGTGGGTCCCGGCATAGTCCGCCTTGCCGTGGGCCAGGAACGTCACCATGGGGATCCGCCGGTCCCCGGCATACAGGCTCCGGGGCACCCGCTGCATGTGCCAGAAGTAGCTGAAATGCCCCAGGAAGGGCAGCCCGCTGGCCTCGCTGGTCAGGTCCAGCCCCATTTCCCGGAACATCGCCGCGATGTCCCGCCGGGCCTCCAGGTCCGCCTGCCGCCCGGTGGGCTCCTCCGCCCGGAAATCGATGCGGAACACCGACGCGGTGAGCACGTCCAGGTGATACGTGTCCTTCAAGAAGGGATAGCACGCCAATGTCCGCTCCAGCCGGGCCCGGGCGCGGTTTTTGGCGTAGAAGGGCATGCTGTTCCAATAGGCCTGCACGCCGTTCCAAACGCCGCCCCGCAGCAGGTGCCCCGTGTTGTCCCGGGAGATATCCTCCGCGCACCAGGAGGGGCTGTCGGCATAGGCGTCGTCGTAGTTGTCGTGGAAGCTCAGCAGGCAGTTGACGGCCCGGGCGTCGGCAAAGAGCTGCCCCAGCGCCTCCACGCTCTCCAGGTCGGGGTTCAGGGTGAACACGTCGGGATACCCGGAATCGTGCCCCCGGTGCTGGAACCCCACCAGATAGGGCACCTGACCGGCATTTCCGGTGCGTTTCGCCACCTCAAAGACGATGCGCCGCACCTCATCCAGCCGGGTGACGTGGGGGAAATCCGGCGACCCCAGGAAGATCTTGTACACCATCCGCCCTTTGTACAGGTCCGTGCCCTTCCCCGGCAGAGAATCCCGCACATGCCGGGCGCCCACGGTCCAGCCGCTCTCCGGGGTCACGGCCTCGTGGGCCAGCAGCTCCACCGTGGCATAGGGAGTGTCCGGCAGGGCAAAGTCCCGGGCGATGGGCAGTTCATCGGCGTCCTCCACGTTTTTGGGGTCCCGGCCGCTGGCCCGCCGGTAGGAGGGGTCCTTCACCGTGTACCGGTGCCGCAGCAGCGCCCCCACCTGGGCGGTGTGCTCCGCCGTCACCTGAGAGGTGAGCTGGTCGTCCATCCAGTAAATCCGGGCCACCGCGGTCATGCGCTGGGTGTACAGCACCGCCGCGCTGCCAAAGGAATCCAGGATCCAGTTGTAGCGGTGGTCGGTCTGCCCCGGGGCGCACCGCGCCGGGTCGATGAGCCGCCCCCCGTGGGAGGGCAGCGCCATCCGGGCGTGGGGGTCTTCGGCGCAGATCCCCGCCAGGCCGCCCAGCCGCAGCGTCACCAGCACCACCCGGTCCGTCTCCCGGAAATTTTCCCAGCTGAACCGCAGGCAGTCGCCTTCCGTCTCCAGGCGCACGTCCGCGCCCACCGTTTCGCCCCAGGCGGTGCACTCGCCGTGCCACACCACCCCGTTCTCCAGGGGCTCGCAGCGGTACCGCACCGCCCCGTTTTCGTCCGAAAGGGCCTCCAGCTCCCCGGTCTCCCGGTCGTAGACGGTCCACACATTGGCCGCTTGGGCGATGTTCCCGCCCAGTTGGCCCAGCCCGTCCCCCCGGCTGAGGGAAACCACCCCGGGCCGCTCCGGCACCACCGCCCGGAACCCCGGCGTGCTCACATTGAACCTGACCATTGTTTTTCCTCCGATCCGCCGATTTTCCGGCATTTTTTCGGTCTCCACTCAGTATAAAAAATTTCAAACCCGCTGTAAAGCGGCCCGGCTCAAAACCGAAAAAATCTCCACGAATCCCGAAAAATCACCTGTCCGTCCGTGCCCGGACGGGGCAAGTCGCGGGGCGCGCGTTCCGCGCTGAAAACTACTGGAAAATAGCAAGCAGTCGCGCCCACCGGTCTGCAAAAGGCGCGAACCTGTCCGCAGCGGGTCAAAAAGCCCACTGAACGTGTCCGCAACTCCCCCGCACCCCGGTCCGTGGCCGGACAGGCCAGGTCGCGGCCCCTGCCGGGACGGGGCAAGTCGCGGGGCGCGCGTTCCGCGCTGAAAACTACTGGAAGATAGCGAGCAGTCGCGCCCGGTCCGTGCCCGGACGGGGCAGGTCGCGGGGCGCGCGTTCCGCGCTGAAAACTACTGGAAAATAGCGAGCAGTCGCGCCCGCCGGTCTGCAAAACCGGCTCGCGGGCCCCACCCGCCTCCCCCGCGCCCCTGCCGCGGCTGCGCCGCGGCGCGCCCCCGCCTGCGGCGGGGGCCGCTGCCGGTCCGC
>CANRPD010000044.1 GCA_947632385.1 uncultured Clostridia bacterium
TTTACCCCCTATGTAGTTATTTTCCTACATAGGGGGCTTTTTGTCTACTGTCCGTTTTTACTGGTTCAGTTCACTTTTCTGCGGCTTTTTTTGGGGGGTTCGTGCAGGGTCCCGGCGGGTTTGGGCCGGTTCCGTGCATTTTCGCGGTTTACGGTTCGGTCTTTTGCTCGCCAAATACCACGGCCACCAACTGGATCGTGCCGGAGAGGCAGGTGACCTTCACCTGAGAACGCTCTGCCGGGGCGAGATCCATGCCCGGGATTTCCGTAGGTCCTGCGCCCGCAGGCACTGAGATCTCCCGGACCTGTTCGTCGCAGGAAAGCTGCACCACTGCGGGTTCCAACACCCGGGCCCGCAGAGAGACGGGGACCGGCGCCGTGTGGGCGCGGAGGGTGTAGCTGGCGAAGGCCCCGGGGGCCAGTTCCAGCCACAGGTCGTGGAGGGGATCGGCCTGGGCGGCCGGGTCTCCGCCGAAGGCCGGGTGCGCCGCAGGGACCTTGGCGCCGGGGCGCAGCACCAGCTTGGTGCGGTCCTCCAGGCGGAAGTTCAGGAAATTGCCCAGCATCCAGCCGCCGGAGAAGGCTTCGTCGTCATAGCCGGCGGCAGGCACCTGGATGCCCGGCTGGCGCAGAATGTATTTGGGCCGGTCCCAGCGGACGGTGCAGTGCTCAAATTTCAGGTTTTCCAGATAGGCGTCCAGCAGCTGCTGGCTCTCAGCGTAGGAGGGCCGGGGCCCGCCCTTGGTGATGAACGCCTGTACCCGCTCCCAGCCCTGGGGCAGGGGATAGCTCACCAAACTGGGATCGCCCTTCTCCTGGGCGGCCTTCCAGGTCCAAACCGCCACGCTGACGTGGTGCTGGGCGGCCAGCTCGTAGAACACGGTCATGGCATCGTCGCTGGAAGCCCCCTCGCCGATCCACAGGGGCACGTTCCACCGGTGGGAGACCAGCAGGAACTTGTACAGATCCTTCATCTCCGGGCTGAAGCCGTACAGATGCGCCACCATGGCCCAGTTGTGTTCCTCCGGGTCGTAGTCGTGGTCGTAGACCTCCACATTGGTGGAGAAGGTGGCGCCCTCCAGGAAGATCACATGCTTTCGGTCGATCTTCCGGATCCGTTCGATGCACGCGTCGTAGAAGGTTTTGAGCTCGTCCATGAGGTACAGGGTGTTGGGGGTGGAAATGGGCTCGTTCAGGGGCTCATAGCCCGCCACGATCCACCGGTCCCGGTACCGGCGGGCCAGCTCCTCCCAGAGGATCAGCGTGCGCTCCCGGCTTTCGGGCTCGGTGAACATGTGGGGTTGGTTGTCGATGCCGTCGTCGCAGTTGAGGGCGCTTTGGCCGCCAGGCGCCGCGTGCAGATCCAAAATGGCATAGATCCGGTACTTTTCGCACCAGTCCAGCACGTTGTCCAGCATGGCGAAGCTGTCCTCATTGAAGGCGATCTCCGGCTCTTCCGGCAGAAACGCCCAGCCGCACAGGGGCAGGCGGATGGAGTTGAAGCCCATCTCCGCCATGGTGCGGATGTCGTCCTCCCCCAGCTGGTTGCGGTACCACCGGGGCCAGAAGGTCTTTTCATAGGCGGTGCCGGCCAGCTCCCGCACGGTGGAGGCCAAGCTCCGGGCCCGATCGAAACGCTCGGGCAGATAGAGCTTTTCCTGGCCGATGGGGTTGCCCGGGCTGAAATCGGCACTGCGGCCGTCGTAGAATCCTTCGGGGTTGGTCCAGTTGCCGGCGCCGTAGCCCCGCAGCAGGATCTCCTCTCCCTTTTCATTGCGGAAGAGCCTTCCGTCCGTGTGCAGGAACCCGCACACTCTGTCTCTGGAAAAAGCATCCATGTCGAACCCACTCCTCTTTTGTTTTTTGTTGTCTGGATCGAAAGAGAGACCGTCGAAAAGACGGTCTCTCTGGAAAGACTCGGGAAGACCGGCGGATCTCAGTCTTCAGCGTTCTCGGCCTTGGATTCCTCGATGACCTTCTGCGCCACGTTGGCGGGGGCTTCCTCATACCGCTCGAAGGAGAAGAGGAAGCTGCCGCGGCCCTGGGTGCTCTGGCGCAGGAAGGTGGAGAAGTCGTGCATTTCGGCCATGGGGACCTCGGCCTCCACCACCTGGCGGCCGTTTCCGGCGGACTCCATGCCCAGCACGCGGCCGCGCCGCTTGTTGACTTCGCCCATGACGTCGCCCATGTTGGCGTCCGGCACGGTGCACTTCAGGTGCCCGATGGGCTCCAGCAGCACGGGGTTGGCCAGAGGCATACCGGCCTTATAGGCCAGGGAGGCGGCGGTCTTAAAGGCCATTTCGGAGGAGTCTACGGGATGGTAGGATCCGTCGTACAGCACAGCGGACAGGCCCACCACGGGATAGCCTGCCAGCGGGCCCTTCTGGACGCATTCCCGCAGGCCCTTCTCCACAGCGGGGAAGAAGCCCTTGGGCACCGAACCGCCCACCACGCGCTCGCCGAATTCCAGTCCCTCACTGTCGCAGGGGGAGAACTCGATCCACACGTCGCCGAACTGGCCGTGGCCGCCGGTCTGTTTCTTGTGCCGTCCCTGGACCTGCACGGTCTTGCAGATGGTCTCGCGATAGGGGACCTTGGGCTCCTTCAGGGTCACTTCTACGCCGAACTTGCTCTTGAGCTTGGTGACGGCCACATCCAGGTGCTGCTCGCCCAGGCCGCTGACCACCATCTCACGGGTCTCCGCGTTGTTGCTGGTGGAGAGGGTGGGGTCTTCTTCGGCCAGACGGAGCATGCCCTGAGCGATCTTGTCCTCCTCGCCCTTCTTGCTGGCGACGATGGCCATGGACAGGGCGGTCTGGGGATATTCCACACCTTCCAGGGTGAGCTTGCGGGTGGGGGCGCACAGGGTGTCGCCGGTGTTCACTGCGGCAAACTTGGGCACAGCGCCGATGTCGCCGGCGGGGATGCACTTGACGTCCTCCTGTTTTTTGCCGGTCATCATCACGGTCTTGCCCACGCGCTCGGGATTGCCGGTGCGCATGTTGATCAGCTGGGTCTCGGTGGAGATCTTCCCGGCGATGACCTTGAGGTAGGACAGCTTGCCGATGAAGGGGTCGGCAACGGTCTTGAAGACGATGGCAGCGGCGGGGGCATCCTCGTCCACTTCCACGTCCACGGGTTCGCCGGACTCATCGGTAGCCAGCTCGGCGGCCTTTTCTTCGGCCGAGGGGGCCAGCCAGGTCAGGCCGTCCATGAACTGCTCCATGCCGCGCATGGCGATGGCGTCGCCGCAGAAGACCGGCGCTACGGTCCCGTCCTTCACGCCCTTGCTGACGCCGGTGATGATCTCATCCTGGGTAAAGGGTTCGCCCTCGAAATACTTCTCCATCAGGGCCTCGTCGGTCTCGGCCACGGCCTCATAGATGGTGTTGCGCAGGGCCTCCAGCCGGTCGCCCAGGTCGGGCATGGGGATCTCCACCGGCTTGCCGCCGGCGTAGTCATAGGCTTTGTTTTCCAACAGGTTGATGTACACGTCCGCATGATCTCCCTGGATGAAAGGCACCACCACGGGGCACACCGAGGAGCCGAACTCGTTCTCCAGGCCCTCCAGCGTGTCGTAGAAGCGGGCGTTCTCATCGGACAGGCCGTTGACGAAGAAGAATTTAGACAGGTTCCGCTTGGCGGCGGCCTCCACGGCCTTTTCCGTGCCCACGCTGACGCCGTCCTTGCCGGAGACCACGATCACCGCGGTGTCGGCGGCGCGCATGGCCTCGCACATGGCGCCTTCAAAGTCGAACAGGCCGGGGGCGTCGATGAGGTTGATTTTTTTGCCCTTCCACTGGAAGGGGGCCACTGCAGTGGAGATGGATGCCTTGCGGCGGATCTCCTCGGGGTCATAGTCGCACACGGTGTTGCCGTCGGCGACCTTGCCCCGGCGGTCGGAGACGCCCGCCAGGAACAGCATGGCTTCCGCCAGGGAGGTTTTGCCCGAGCCGCTGTGTCCGGCCAGAGCCACGTTGACGATCTTGTTTGCCTTGAACTGGTTCATAAATGCTCTCCTTCCACAGCCCGCAAGACATTTGCGGACCGGTTTTTTTCCGAAAAATGCAGGCCTGAAATCATTATACAGCATCCCCCGGAGAAATACAATGGCAAATCCTGAATTTGTCTCAATTTTATGGGAACAGGGGAGCAAAATTATGAAACATGCCCATAAAAAGACGAAAAAACACGGAGCCGCACCGGGCGGCTCCGTGAAAAGTTCTGAAAAACGGGGCAGCGGTCAGCGCCGCAGACGGGGCAGCAGCAGGACCACCAGCAGGCAGAAGGCCAGGAATACGAACAGCACCAGGGAGGACAGCCGCTGCATGGCCCCAAAGCAGGCCAAAAACGCCACCAGGACGAACCCCAGGAACACGGCGGCGGTCTGCACGGCCACCACCAGGCTGAGGGAGCGCTTGGCCTCCACACAGGCGGAGATCACCCGCATCAGGGACTCGGCGCGGCCCTTGGTGGCCACCACGGCGTCGGCCCGGGGGATGTTCTGGTCCTGCAGGGCCTGGGCGGTGTCGCCCAGCTCCCCCTGGATGACCCCCACCGAGGCGCTGTCCACGCCGAAGGTGCGGGAGAGCATTTGGCCGGTGACGTTGGGATCGTTGGTGCGCACCACCACGCTGACGCCGCTGTCTTCCAGCCGCTGGAGCTCGTTTTTCCGGCGGCGGTCTGCGGTATAGGAAACGGCCAGGGCCGCGGCGATCTGGGTATCTACCGCGATGTAGACCACGGATTTGTTGCCGGAGGCGTACTGGGTCTCTTCCTCCTTGCCGGGGACCTCGATGCGGTGGTTGATGAGCAAAGCCCGGCTGCCGATGTACACGGTCTTGCCGTCGGCCTTGCCCACAACGCCGCCGTCGGGCTCATAGAAGAGATGGTCCACCGCCGGCAGGGCGTCCTCGTTTTCGCTGATGACCTGGTCGAACACGCCGGCCAGAGGCCCGCCGGCCTCCTGCATCACCGCAGAGGCCAGCAAAATGGCTTCTTCCGCGGCGGCCCGCCCGCCCAGGATCTTGATGCCGTTCAGGACCACCGTTCCCCGGGGGAAGAGCTCCTGGGCGTCCACCAGCACGGCGTTGACGCTGCCGAACCGTTCCACGGCCTCATACCCCACCACCATGGCTCCCGCCCGGCGGGCGGTCTTGCACAGGCGGCTGATGGGCAGGTTCACCGAGAGCATATTGGCCGCCGCCACACAGGCACAGGAGGCCGCAGCCAGCACGCTGATAGCGGTGGGGACGCTGTGGGTGATGAGCAGACTGGCGGCGCACACCGCCAGGGTGGCGATGAGCCCGATGGGGGCGATGGACTGGGATGCGGACTCCGAGGCGTCGGGATCGTAGGAGAGCTCCAGGAAGCGCTTGAGGAACCCGGTGCGGCACTGATAGGCCACCACGGGCTTTTCCGCCACGCAGTCTTTGGTCATCTTCAGGGCGGTGTTGTAGTCATCGTACAGCTGCGCGGCGTATTTCTGCTCCCGGGAGGTGATGAACCGGAAGTTGCTGTGGATGCGCCGGATCATGGTGAGCTTGCCAGCCGCATTGACGAACAGGATGGCGATGAGCACCACGGCATACAGGTGCAGCTTGCCGTCGGCCAGCTCCCGCCGGAAAAATACCGCGCTGAGGGCCTGCAGCGTGCAGGCGACCGCAGCCACTGCGGCGGCGCTGTCGGAATTGGCATTGAACGTGAACAGGGCCTTCAGGCCGTTTAGGACGGTGCGGGCACACACCCCCACGGCCACCGCCAGCAGCACCAGCGTCAGCACCAGATAGACTGTCCCGGCGCTGCCGCCGTCCACGGTGCCGCTCATGCGGCCCTTGCAGATGAGATTGGCCAAAGCCAGCAGCACGGTGCACACCCCGGTGATCATCACCCGCAGGGTCAGCTCCCGCATGTCTCCCCGCAGCTCCGTGGCGATGGACTTGGCGTCCTCGGGGCCGGTGTAGTCCTCGATGGACTCGCCGGAGCCCTGCTGCTCCGGGTCGTCTCTCTCGGTTTCCCGCTGCCCCCGAGAGCCCTTGCGGACCTTCTTTTGGCGAATGGCGCTGCGGATCTCCGCCTCGTCGGCGGCCCGCTTCAGGTCCTCCGATTCGGACAGCAGGGCGCTCTGCAGCACGTCCACGTTGATGATGTGGGTGGGCACGCTGCGGGCCCGGTATTCGTACGTGGCATGGATCTCCGGCACCACCGGGGCTTCCCGGTGCTCGATGATGGGCGTCGGAGCGGGCGCTTCTTCCGGGGCAGGGGCTTCCTCTCCGGAAGCGATCTCCTCCATCGCCGGCTCTTGGTCCGGGCGCTCCTCCTCCGGCTCCGCAGCCGGGACCTCGTTCTCCGCTTCCGAGCGGGTCTGGGCCAGGATGCGCTCCACGGCCTCCTCGCTGACGATGGGCACCGGGGGCTCCGTTTCCCCGGCGGGGGCCGCCTCTGTGGGGGCTTCCGGCGCACCGGCCGGGGCGTCTCCCACCCGGGTGAGCTCCATGGTGTCCCGCAGGACGTTGAGCTTGATCTCCATGGTCTGCTCCTGGGAGGTCTCCAGCATGGCCCGCTGGATGTCGGGCAGATCCTTTTCTGCACCGCCGCCCTCCACGCCGATCCCGTGCTCCTTGGCATAGGGGTCCGCGGCAAAGGCGGTGACGGGCATGGGTGCCACGATGCCGAACTCGCTGGCGATCTCCTCCGCGTCCACCCCGGCGTTCTGCACTGCCTGGGCCACCCGGCGGCGGCGTTCCTGGTGCAGGCGCTGGAAATTGGCCTCCACCTCGTCGTCGATGGCCTTTTTGGAGTCGTCGAACAGGGCGGCATAGCCCTCCTCGCCCAGGGTGAATTCCCCGGTGGCGGGGTCGAAATTCTGACGGTATTCGTCCAGGGGCTTCAGCTGCAGGCCGTAGTACAGGTCGTCGCTCTCATCGAACTCCGGCACCTTCTTCCGGCCGAAGAAGCTCCGCTTTTTTTTCTTTTTGCCCCGCTTGCCTGCGGCGGGCTCCTCCGGGGGATAGAGCCGCAGCTGATCGGGGTCCTCGTCTCCCCCGGGCACCGGCAGGTTCCCCGTGGCAAAGGCGTTGAGGTCCGCGGCGGGTTCCTCCGCCGGCGTCGGTCCCCCGGCGGCTCCCGCCTCCGCCGGGCCGTCCCGGCGGGTGCGTTCTTCACTGAGGATATCTTCCAGTTCGAATTCCTTTTTTTCGTTCGGGTTCATTCAGGAATCCCTCCCATGTGGATTTGCGGCCCGGATGCCCCGGCGCTGCCGGCACACCTCGTAACACAGGATCCCAGCCGCCACCGAGGCGTTCAGGGAATTGACCCGGCCCAAAACGGGCAGTGACACCACAAAGTCCGATTTTTCTTTCACCAGCCGGCCCAGGCCCTTGCCCTCCGACCCGATGACCAGCGCCACCGGACCGGTATAGTCCAGGGTGCACCAGCTCTCTCCGTCCATGTCTGCGGCATAGACCCACACCCCCCGCTGCTGGATCTCCTCCAGGAACGCGGGCAGGTTCTGGACCCGGGCCACCGGCAGGTGCTCCACCGCCCCGGCGGAGGCCTTGCCCACCGCGTAGGTCAGCCCCACGCTGCGCCGTTTGGGGATCACCACCCCGTGGGCCCCGGCGCACTCCGCCGTGCGGATCACCGCGCCCAGATTGTGGGGGTCCTCCAGCTCGTCGCACACCACCAAAAACGGCGGTTCGCCCCGTTCTTCGGCCCGGGCGAAGATGTCCTCCACCGAGGCGTATTCCTTCACCGCGGCCAGCGCCGCCACGCCCTGGTGCACCGCGCCGCCGCACAGGCGGTCCAGCTTTCGGGAGTCCACTTCCTTCACCGGCACGCCCTGGGCCTTCGCCTTGGCGATGAGAGACACCAGCGAGCCGCTCTTTTCTCCCTTTTGCACCCACAGCGCATCGATGGCCCGGCCGGCTGCCAGGGCCTCCCGCACGCTGTTGCGTCCGGCGACCACTCCGGCGCCCCGGGGCTCTTGATGTTGACGTTCGTCCTCAGCCATGGCGATCCTCCGCGTTTTTCCGGCGCCGCTTCGGGGGGCTTGTCCAACCACACACCCCTCCACGATACCATATGGAGACAGTATAGCACATTCCCCAAAAAAACTCAAACGTTTTTCGTTTCGTTTTTCGGCCTCCGAACCCCCAAAAATGCCCATTTTCCCGGCTTTTTTTCACGTTTCCTCATATTTATTCTCGGATACGCATATTCATCCGCTTTTCCATCGCCCCAGGCGTCGGTGCACAACCGGTTTACATAAACGACTTTTTATCCCGCAAGACAGTATGTTGAAAACTCGGTTGAAAATGTTGGGAACCCCGGTTTTCTGGGGCTTGTCCGGCGGCGGGGAACAAAAAAACGGCGGATTTTACGTCTACCGATGTGTGGGGACCGCTGCCTTCGCCCCTGGAACGCCCGGAAACCCCCGCCCCGCTTCCCGGTCCACATATGGGGGCCGGCCCGCCGTCCCTTCCATATCTTGTGGGGGAGAGGGCGGTTTCCCACTTCGCCCAAAAAAGCCTCCGGCCTTCGGAAAAATTTTTTCAAGTTGCCCTTTTTGGGGACTATCATCTTCCGCCGGGTTGTGGTATACTGAAACCAGATCCATTCGGAATTCGGGCAAAAACCCCCTTTTTTCGCGGTTTTTCCCCTGGGCCCGGCGCGTCCCCCCGGGGAGCCGCCCCAAACGCCCGCTTGGCGGGACCTGTATTTTTATTCATTTTGCAGTGCGCAACCATTCAGGAGGCTGGTATCATGAGAGAAGACATCTGTTCCATCCCGATCAACGATGTATTTTTACCCAAGGACGGCTGCCCCTTCTGCCGGATGCGGGACATGCTGGAGGACCGCATGGCGGTGTACATCACCGGCGCCGCCATGATGGAGCCGGACATCCGCATCGAGACCAACCGGCTGGGCTTCTGTCAGGAGCATTTCAACCAGATCCTGGCCAAGGGGCACAAGCTCTCCGTGGCGCTGATGCTGGAGAGCCTGCTCAAGCAGGTGCAGGAGGAGATCTTCCCGGAGGACGGCAAGCCCAACCCCAAAAAGATCGCCGCGGCGGTCCACGCCCGGGAGCACAGCTGCTTCGTCTGCGACAACCTGGAAAAGAACACCCAGCACCTCATGGGCAGCTTCCTGGCCCTGTGGCGCAAGGATCCCGACTTCCGCAAGCTGTACCGGGAGCAGGACCACATCTGCCTCACCCACTACGGCGCGGTGATGGAGGCCGCCCAGAAGCTGCCCAAAAAGGAATTCGCCGAGTTCTACACCGTCACCACCCGGCTGGCCAAGCAGTACCTGGAGACCGTCACCGGGGACGTGTCCCACTTCTGCCAGATGTTCGACTACCGCAGCGTGGGCGGTGACTGGGGCAATTCCGTGGACGCGGTGGAGCGGGCCATCACCTGGCTCACTACCCGGCAGCCCATCACCGACCAGGATTCCGGCGAAAAAAACCGCTAGGCGGGCGGCCCCTCCGGGGTGCCCTCCTGCGGTCTGTCCATCGCTTCTTTCGTCCGCTTACGCCTCGATGCCCTCCAGCAGCCGCCCCAGCAGGGCGTTGCTCACCAAAAACCCCTCCGGGGTGAACGCGATCCCCGTCCCGTCCGCGCGGTACAGTGCGGGCGGGCATTTTTTCGCGTTTTCCAGGATCCGATGAAACCCCGCCTCCCCCTGGGCGCCGTACCGGGCCCGGCAGTCGCTTCGGCGCAGTCCCCGGGTCAGCCGCAGGTTGAGCAGAGCAAATTCCGCAAAGGAGCCCCCCTCCCCGTCGGGGCAAGGGGCGGGGGCCTGCAAAAACCCCGCCAGGTCCCGGGGGTAATAGAAGCGCTTCCCCCCATAAAAGCTGTGGGCCCCGGGCCCAAAGCCCAGATATTCCTCGTCCCGCCAATAGCACAGGTTGTGGCGGCTCTCCCGGCCCGCCCGGGCAAAATTGCTGATCTCATACTGCCGGTAGCCCCGATCCTCCAGCCGGTCCACCAGCCGCAGATAGAGCTCCGCCGCCGCGTCGGGGTCCAGAGGTTCCACGCCCTGCCGGGCAAAGGGCGTCCCCGGCTCTACCTTCAGCAGATAGGCCGAAAGGTGCTCCGGGCCCAGCTGGGTGCAGAACGTCACGCTGTGCTCCAGGGTTTCCCAGGTCTGCCCGGGCAGCCCCAGCATCAGGTCCAGGGAGATATTGTCGAACCCCGCCTCCCGGGCGTCTCCAAAGGCCCGGGCCGCCTGGTCCGGGGTGTGCCTGCGGCCCAAAAAGTAGAGCTCCTTGGGATCGGCGGACTGCACCCCCATGGACAGCCGGTTGAACCCCGCTGCCCGCACCGCCCGGAAAAACGCCCGGTCCACCCGGGTGGGGTTCACCTCCAGGGTGATCTCCGCATCCGCCGCCACCCGAAAGACCCCCCTCAGGTGGTCCAGCAGGCCCCCCAGCGCCGCCGCCCCCAGCAGATCGGGCGTGCCGCCGCCCAGGTACACCGTCTGCACCGGCAGCCCGGCGTACCGTTCCGTCTCCCTTTTCAGCGCCTCGCAGTACCGGTCCCGGGTGTCCGCGTCCGCCTCCAGGGAGTAAAAATCGCAATAGGGGCACTTCCCGGCGCAAAACGGCACGTGGATGTACAGCCCCACCGGCTTTTCCCCGCTCATTCGTCCAGCTTCAGCACGGCCATAAAGGCCTCCTGGGGAATCTCCACGGTCCCCAGCTGCCGCATGCGCTTCTTGCCCTCCTTCTGCTTTTCCAGCAGCTTCTTCTTCCGGGTGATGTCCCCCCCGTAGCACTTGGCCAGCACGTCCTTGCGCAGGGCCTTCACCGTCTCCCGGGCGATGATCTTCCCCCCGATGCACGCCTGGATGGGCACCTCGAACAGCTGCCGGGGGATCTTCTCCTTGAGCTTCTCCGTCATTTTCCGGGCCCGGGGATAGGCCTTGTCCGCGTGGAGGATGAAGGACAGGGCGTCCACCACCTCGCCGTTGAGCATCACGTCCAGCTTCACCAGCTTGCTGGGCTCATACCCCTTCAGCTCATAGTCGAAGCTGGCATAGCCCCGGGTCCGGGACTTCAGCGCGTCGAAAAAGTCGTAGATGATCTCGTTGAGGGGCAGCGCATAGTGGATGTCCACCCGGTCCGTGTCGATGTAGTCCATGTTCTGAAAGATCCCCCGCCGCTCCTGGCACAGGTCCATCACGTTGCCCACATACTCCGCCGGGGTGAAGATGTGCGCGTCGGCGATGGGCTCCTTGGCGGCGGCGATGAGGCTGGGGTCCGGGTAGTTGGTGGGGTTGTCGATGTGGATCTCCCGCCCGTCGGTGAGGGTCAGCTCATACACCACGCTGGGGGCGGTGGTGATGAGGTCCAGGTTGTATTCCCGCTCCAGCCGTTCTTCGATGATCTCCATGTGCAAAAGCCCCAAAAACCCGCACCGAAAGCCGAATCCCAGTGCGGCGGAGGTCTCCGGCTCAAAGGACAGGGACGCGTCGTTGAGCCGCAGCTTTTCCAGGGAATCCCGCAGGTCGGCATAGTGGGCCCCGTCCGCGGGGTAGATCCCGCAGAACACCATGGGCTGCACCGCCCGATACCCTTCCAGGGGCTGGGAGGCGGGTCGGTCCGCCAGGGTCACGGTGTCGCCCACCCGGGCCTGCCGCACCTCCTTGATGGACGCCGCGATGTACCCCACCTCCCCGGCGGAAAGGCTCTCCGCCGGCTCCAGGGACGTGGCCCGGAGATACCCGCACTCCACCACGGAGAACTCGCCCCCCGTGGCCATCATGCGGATGGTGTCCCCCGGCCGCACCGTGCCCTCCTTGATGCGCACGTACACGATGACCCCCCGGTAGGAGTCGTAATATGAGTCGAAGATCAGCGCCTGCAAAGGGGCGTCCGCGTCTCCCCCCGGCGCCGGGATGTCCGTGAGGATCCGTTCCAGCACCTGGTCCACGTTGAGGCCCGTCTTGGCGGAGATCCGGGGCGCGTCCATGGCCGGCACCCCGATGACGTTCTCGATCTCGTGGCACACCCGGTCCGGGTCCGCGGAGATCAGATCGATCTTGTTGATCACCGGCAGGATCTCCAGCCCCGCGTCCACCGCCAGATACGTGTTGGCCAGGGTCTGGGCCTCGATGCCCTGAGAGGCGTCCACCACCAGCACGGCCCCCTCGCAGGCCGCCAGGGACCGGGACACCTCATAGTTGAAGTCCACGTGGCCCGGGGTGTCGATGAGGTTGAACACATAGTCCTCCCCGTTTTGGGCGGTATACACCAGCGTCACCGCGTGGGCCTTGATGGTGATCCCCCGCTCCCGCTCCAGGTCCATATTGTCCAGGATCTGGTCCTCCATCTCCCGCAGGGGCACCGCTTGGGTCCGCTCCAAAATGCGGTCCGCCAGGGTGCTCTTCCCGTGGTCGATGTGGGCCACGATGCAGAAATTGCGAATTTTGCTCTTGTCCATAGCGCGCCTCGCGTTCACAAAAAATCTTTTGTTCATCATTATACCACGAATTGGCCCTTTTTGCCAAGAGATTGTGTCCTTTCCCTGCGAAAAGAGATTGCTTTCCGACCGGAAATCTGCTACACTGGTCTTAATGACCCACATCTTGCATCCCCGGGAGGGATCTCTATGGTCCGAACGGCCCCCATGGGCTGGAACAGCTGGGACTGCTACGGCGCGGCGGTGGACGAAGCCACCGTGCGGCAGAATGCCCGGTATATGGCCGAACATCTCAAACCCTACGGCTGGGAGTACGTGGTGGTGGACATCCAGTGGTCCTGCCCCACCGCCGAAAGCCACGCCTATCAACCCTTCTTCCCCCTGGAAATGGACGCCTACGGCCGGCTCCTCCCCGCGGTGAACCGCTTCCCCTCCGCCGCCGGGGGCAGGGGCTTCGGTCCTCTGGCGGAGTACGTCCACTCCCTGGGCCTCAAATTCGGCATCCACATCATGCGGGGCATCCCCCGGCAGGCGGTGCATCAGAACACCCCCATCCTGGGCAGCGACCGCACCGCCCGGCAGATCGCCAAGACCGCCAGCATCTGCGTCTGGAACACCGATATGTACGGCGTGGATCCCGAAAAAGACGGCGCCCAGGCCTACTATCAGAGCCTGTTCGACCTCTACGCCTCCTGGGGCGTGGATTTCATCAAATGCGACGACATCTGCCGGGAGCTCCCCCACGAGGAAGAGGAGATGAAGCTCATCAGCCGGTGCCTGCGGGCCTGCGGCCGGGACATGGTCCTCAGCCTCTCCCCGGGCCCCGCCCTGCCGGAAAAGGCCGAGGTCTACAAGCAATACGCCGATATGTGGCGCATCACCGATGACTTCTGGGACCGCTGGGACCTGCTCTACGACATGTTCGACCGCGCCCAGCGCTGGTGCATCCACGTGGGGGCGGGCAGCTGGCCCGATGCCGACATGCTCCCCGTCGGCCCCATCCGCCAGGTGGAGAGCCCCGACAACTGGACCCGGTTCACCCCCGACGAGCAGATCACCATGATGACCCTCTGGTGCATCTTCCGCTCCCCCCTGATGATCGGCGGGGAGATGACCCGGTTCGACCCCTTCACCCTGTCCCTGCTCACCAACCGGGACATCCTCTCCATGCACAAGAATGCCCGGCACGCCCACCCCGTGTGGCGCCGGGAGATCGAAGGCTGCGAGATCCTCCTCTGGACCGCTGTGCATGCCGAGGGCGGCCGGTATGTGGCCCTGTTCAACGCCGGGGAGACCCCCTGTTCCCCCACCGTTTCCCTGGAAGACCTGGAGCTCACCGGCGCCTTTGCCGCCCGGGAGCTCTGGAGCGGCGCCGCCGTGGACTGCCCCGGCGCCCTCACCGCCCACCTCCCCGCCCACGGGGCCCAGGCCTTCCTCCTCACCCGCTGACACCGGGGACCCCCTCGGGTCCCGTTCCGCCCCGTTTTCGTCCACAAAAAGCCCGCCGGAAGTCCCCTTCCGCCGGGCTTTTTGCCGTTCCTTTGTATTCTTTCCACCCGCCGTCCAACGGGATCCGCCTTATCGCCGGTCCCGGAGCAGCGGGATCCCGTTGACCACGATCGACCCGATGACGCAGACCCACAGCACGGGACTCATCGTGGGCAGGATGTCCATCAGGCCGCCCCAATCTGCGTGCGCCACGCGAAGGGCCGCGTCCGAATAAAACGCGCACATCGTCAGCGCCGTAAGGGACAGGCTGGCAAACCCGAATCCCTTCCGCCGGGCCGCTGGAAGCGCCGGCGCCCAGTGGAGCGCCGCGCAAACGATGGCGCCCAATCCAAAGACCAACCACATTTTACTGCCTCCCTGCCTGCCGTTTTTTGGGGCCGCTTTCCTGCTGTTTCCGCCGGGCCCACCGGTCGATCCGCCGGTCCGCCCAGAACGTGAACCAAAAATCGGCGATCTCCGCCGCCAATTCTAAAACAAATTCCGCCATGTCCGTGCCTCCCGATCCAGGGTATCTCCATTCTACAACACGCCCCCGCCAAAGTCAACCGCCGCCCCCCACCGTCCGGCTTCCGGCCCGTTCAGCCCCCTTTTTTGCCCGTTCCGGTCCCGTTCGACCCCCTTTTTTGTCCGTTCCCGCCCGTTTCCCGCCTCCCCGCTCCCCGCCGCCTCCGCGTTCATCCCCCCTCCCGCCCCCGCCAAAAAAATTTTTTCAAAACCCCAAAAATCCCGTTCCTGTACAAAAACCCCCGGTGAACGTCGCGTTCACCGGGGGTTTTGGCCCGCAGCGGCAGGGTTCCGGTCGAGTCCCGGATCCCCCACTCGATTCCAAATCAGAAATTACTACTTGACAAATTCGCCATTTTGTGCTATAATTAGGAATGAAAAGACAGGCTCCTCACGGCCGGCTCAGCACCTTCTCCGGGTCCAGGGTGGCCCCGTCCCGGCGCACCTCCAGGTGCAGGTGGGGCGCTTCCGCGGCCTCGCAGGGCACCGCCGTCACCGTGCCGAGGGGCTGTCCCATGGTCACCACGTCCCCGGGCCGCACCTGAAGATCCTCCCCCAGCCCGCAGTAGGCGAACACATAGTCCCCGTGCTCCACGGTGACCACGTTGCCCAGCATGGCGTCGGAATAGGTCTCCTGCACCAGGCCGTTGCCGCAGGCCACCACGGTCTCTCCGGGCTGGGCGGCCAGGTCGGCGCCGCGATGGATGCGCCAGTCCCGCATGGTGGCGGAGTACACCGGCGCCCCGGCGCTGTAGGCCTTGGCGGCGGTGTCCGTCCCCACGGGGAAGATCAGCTCGTCGCTGCGGGTGTAGAGGGGCGCGTTGGCGGGTTCCACGGGCTCTTCAGGTTCCTCCACCGGGGCCTGAGCCGGCGCGGGGGTGGCCTGGGGCGGGGCGCTGGGCGTGGGCTCGCTGTGCTTGGCGGCCTCCGGGTCCTCCCGGTCGTCCCGGGGGGACGTGCTCACCGTGCCCGGGGTGCCGCCGGTGGCCGGCCGGGCCGCGCTGCTGCTCTCCGTCCGGGAGGCGGGGTTCGCCGGGGCGGGGGAGGCGGTCTGCCCGGCGGAGGGCGTCTCCTCGGTCTCCAGATAGCTGTTCACCGCGTCGTAGGTACTCCACGCGGCGATGCCCACCGCCACCAGACACACCGCCAACGCCACGTAAAAGCCGTTTTTCCGGACCTGTTCCTGGGAATATCGTTTTGGGTTCATGGTTTTCCGTCCTTTCGGGAAAAAATCGCTGGTCTGGGTGTAGTATGGGACGGATCGCCCCGTTTATGCAGCCTTTCCCCGTCCCGGCGGTTGCTTGAAACCTGCCCGAACGCCTCAAAAACCCTTTCCAGCCGCCCGAACCCCCCAAAAAACCCTTTCCAGCCCCCCAGCGGTCGTGTAAACTCCCCTTTTTGCCGACTTCCGGCCTCCTTCCGACCGGTTCCCCGCCTTGCAGGCCAAATTTTCTTCAAAACACAAACTTCCTAGACAAACTTTTTCCCCGGTTCAAGTTTCGCTCAACCCCAAAATTTCCATGCAAAAATTTTCCCCGCCCGAACGCCTCAAAAAACCCTTTCCAGCCCCGCAGCGGTCGCGTAAACCCCGTTTTTGCCGACTTCCGGCCCCCTTGCGGCCGGTTCCCCGCCGCGCGGCGCAAATTTTTTTCAAAACACAAACTTCCTGGACAAACTATTTTCCCGGTTCAAGTTTCATTCAACCCCAAAACTTCCATGCAAAATTTTCCCCGCCCGAAAACCCAAAAAACCCCCTTCCAGCCCCCCAGCGGTCGTGTAAACTCCCCTTTTTGCCGACTTCCGGCCTCCTTCCGACCGGTTCCCCGCCTTGC
>CANRPD010000045.1 GCA_947632385.1 uncultured Clostridia bacterium
CGATTTGGCCGGTTCCTTCTTCTCTTTTTTGTGAACTTCCCAGCTCCCTTGTCCAATATGTATTGTAGCACTACAGGTGCGGTTCGAGAAAAATCAAAAATCATATTGACAAAAGACCGCAAAACCCTTATAGTAGTGGCATTGCGTTTGCATCTGAAAAAAGGTCTGCGCGGGAGGTGAGCAGGCCATAAAAGCGGTTCGGCTACGCCGCCCACGGTTTTTCCGAGGCACCGTATATCATCCTTTGCGGGAGGCGGCACAAATCCACCCGGACCGGGTTATGTGTGAATAACAAAAGACACGCAACTGATCTCGGCGCTGTGGCGCCACCGCAAAGGGGATGCATGAATATGGCAGACACAATTATTTCACTGAAGGACATCGCAGTATCGTATGGCGCGGAGAACGTGCTCAAAGGCTTTGACCTGGAGATCCGGGACGGAGAATTTGTCACGCTGCTGGGACCCTCCGGGTGCGGGAAGACCACCGTACTCAGGACGATCGGAGGGTTTATCACGCCGGATACGGGCGAGGTCTTTTTTGGTGGAAAAAACATCACGGAACTCCCGCCGCACAAGCGCGAGGTGAATACTATCTTTCAGCGCTATGCTTTGTTCCCCCATCTGAACGTTTATGACAACATAGCCTTCGGGATGCGGCTGAAAAAAAAGAGCGAGAGTGAAGTCAAGGAGACCGTGCACCGGATGCTGGAGCTGGTGAACCTGAAGGGGTATTCCCATCGAGGCGTCGGGCAGCTTTCCGGAGGACAGCAGCAGCGGGTGGCTATCGCCCGGGCGCTGGCCAACGAGCCCAAAGTCCTGCTGCTGGACGAGCCCTTCGGGGCCCTGGACCTCAAACTGCGTAAGGACATGCAGGTAGAGCTCAAAAAGATCCAGAAGCAGACGGGGATCACCTTTATCTTCGTGACACACGACCAGGAAGAGGCCCTTTCCATGTCCGATACAGTGGTGGTGATGGACGGGGGCGAGATCCAGCAGATCGGTTCCCCCACAGACATCTATAACGAGCCCCGCAACGCCTTTGTGGCCGACTTTATCGGAGAATCCAATATTCTGGACGGTGTGATGGTACGGGATCTGGAGGTCCGGTTCGCCGGTCACAGCTTCCCTTGCCTAGACAAGGGTTTTGGTGAGAATGTGCCGGTGGACGTGGTCATCCGGCCGGAGGATATCGAAGTCACTGCGGCGGATGCCACCCACATCACCGGTGAAGTGACTGCGGTGACATTCAAGGGCGTTCATTACGAGATCATTGTGGATGTGGCTGGCTTCAAGTGGATGATCCAATCCACGGATTACCGGGCGGTGGGCGACCGCATCGGACTGAGCATTGGTCCGGATGATATCCATGTGATGCACAAGTCCGAATATTCCGGCATGTTTGGAGATTACAGCACCTTCTCGGATGAGATGGACGAGGACATGAACCGGGAGGGCGACCAATGAGATCAAAATCCAAACTGCTTTCCGCACCCTACACGGTTTGGATGACCGTGTTTATCGTGGTGCCTATGGTACTGGTGGTCTGGTTCGCGTTTACCGACCGGGCGGGGCATTTCACTTTAGAGAACCTGCTCTCTGTGGGCCAGTATTCCAACGTGTTTCTGCGGTCCATCTGGCTGGGGGCAGTGGCCACGGCCGTCTCTTTGGTGATGGGGTATCCCTTGGCCTATGGCATCGCCAAAATGGCCCCACGACGTCAAAGTGTCATGGTGATGCTGGTGATGCTGCCCATGTGGATGAACTTCCTGCTGCGGACCTACTCCTGGATGACGCTTTTGGAGGACAATGGGCTCATCAATTCGGCGCTGACTGCCATTGGGCTGCCCCGAGTCCACATGATCAATACCGGCGGGGCCGTGGTGCTGGGCATGGTGTACAACTACCTGCCCTACATGATCCTGCCCCTGTACTCCGTGCTGACCAAGATCGACCAGAGCGTGATCGAGGCGGCCCAGGATCTTGGCGCCAACGGCCGCCAGGTGTTTTTCAAGGTCACGGTGCCCATGAGCATGCCAGGCATGATCTCCGGGATCACGATGGTGTTTGTGCCGGCGGTGAGCACCTTCATCATTTCGAAGATGCTGGGCGGAGGCGGAAATCTGCTCATTGGAGACCTGATCGATATGCAGTTTTTGGGGTCCTCCTATAACCCGAATCTGGGTTCGGCCATTTCCCTGGTCCTCATGGTCATCATCCTCATCTGCATGGGGATCATGAACCAATTTGACGACGGCGAGGCTGCCGGAGGAGGTGTGATGCCGTGAAAAACACTGCTTACCGCATTTATATGGCGCTGGTTTTCCTCTTTTTGTATGCGCCGATCCTGGTGCTGGTGGTGTTCTCGTTCAACGACACTGCCACCGCCAGCCGTTCTGTTTGGGAGGGGTTCACCCTGCGCTGGTATCAACGGCTGTTTGAAGACCGGATGCTGCTGGAAGCCCTGCGCAACACCATTGTGATCGCTGTGGTCGCTGCTGTGGTGTCCACGGTTCTGGGTACCATGGCGGCGGTGGGGATCAATTCCATGAAGAAGCTGCCCCAGCGCATCGTGATGAACATCACGAACCTGCCCATGGTGAACCCAGACATCGTCACCGGCGTGTCCCTGATGCTCCTGTTGGTTGCCGCTGTGTCGCTGTTCGGCGGCCGGTCTTTGGGGATGGGATCGCTGATCGCGGCGCACATTACCTTCTGCCTGCCCTATGTGATCCTGTCCGTGCTGCCGAAACTCCGGCAGATGGATCCCAATCTTTACGAGGCAGCTCAGGATCTGGGCTGTCCGCCGGTCAAGGCTTTCTTCATGGTCGTCCTGCCGGAGATCGTTCCCGGCATCGTCACGGGCATGATCATGGCCTTTACGCTGTCCATTGACGACTTCGTCATCAGCTATTTTACCTCCGGCACGACCCAGACCCTGCCCATCTATATCTATTCCATGACTAAAAAGCGGGTCAGTCCGGAGATCAACGCCCTCTCTACCATGTTGTTTGTGGTGGTGATGGCCCTGCTGATCCTGGTGAATGTGCGGAGCGGCAGGACCAAGGCGCCTGTCCAGAAAGGGGAGGAGCGCTCATGAAAAAGAAGCTGTTCCTGTTCTGCCTGCTCCTGCTCTTGCAGGTTTTTGCGCTGCCCGCTCAGGCAGAGGCATATGACCCTACGGTGACCCTAAACGTCTATAACTGGGGCGAGTATATCTCCAACGGTACGGAAGGGTCTCTGGATGTGAATGCGGAATTCACCCGGCGCACGGGGATCCAGGTCAACTATACCACCTTTGATTCCAACGAGTCCCTTTATTCGAAGCTGGCCGGCGGCGGCGCGGATTACGACATCATCATTCCGTCAGACTATATGATCTCCAAACTGTTGAACGAGGGCATGCTGGCCGAGCTGGATTTTGACAACATTCCCAACTTCCAGTACATCGACGAGCAGTTCCGTGATCCGGATTACGACCCGGGCTGTGCCCATTCCGTTCCCTACACCTGGGGCGTGGTGGGGCTGTTCTACAATACCGATTACATCGAGGAGGACATCACCAGCTGGGAAGCCCTGTGGGACCCGAAGTATGCCGGAGAGATCCTCATGTTCGATAATCCCCGGGATGCCTTTGCCATCGCGCAGATGCGCTTGGGCCAGTCCCTCAACACCACCGACCCAGAGGAATGGCGGGCTGCCGCAGATCTGCTCAAGGAACAGAAGCCCTTGACCCAGGCTTATGTCATGGATCAGATCTTCAACAAAATGGAGTCCGGAGAGGCGTGGATCGCCCCCTACTATTCCGGTGATGCGGCCCTTTTGGTGGAGAACAACGACAAGATCCAGTTCGTGATCCCGGAGGAAGGCACCAACTACTTTGTGGATGCCATTTGCATCCCGGCCACTTCCACCCACAAGCGGGAGGCTGAGGAATACATCAACTTCCTGTGCGATCCAGAGATCGCCGGGGCCAACATGGATTATGTGGGTTATTCCACCCCGGAGACGGCCGCCAAGGAATATCTGGATCCCGAAGTGGTGGAGAGCCCTCTGCGCTATCCGGATGCCGAAACATTGGCCCGTACCGAGGTCTTTACCAATCTGCCCGACGATGTAAGCAAGCTGGTGGATACCCTGTGGGCCGAGGTGAAGATGGGCGGCCCGGGGGAGAGTGCCCTGCTGGTGGTGGTGATCCTGGGGTTTGTGGCGCTGTACGTGGGGATCGTGCTTTACAAACGCAGAAAACGCAAGCGGGAGATGGCCTAGCGGCCCGCGGCAATTCCAACTATGTAGGCAAGCAGCTCGATGCGAAAAATCACCCACCCTTTTTTGGGGTGGGTGATTTTTGCTTGCTCCCGCCGAAATATGACTGCCTAGTTCGGCGCTCTGAATCATATCCTCTGTAACGCATTCTGGCACCATCGAAACAAGATGGAAAAGGCTTGGTCAAAATCATAGTCGCTGTTCTCTTGTAAGGATAAGCTCAATTCCAAAACCTTTTTATCCTCGTCCTGTACACACGCCAGCAATTCCCGTTTTGTCGGAATAAAATTCCCACTGCTCAAATAGTACAGATGCTGCATGATGAAAAAGACAGACTTACAAGTTGTCGGCAACTTTGAAATGTTACGTTCCTTGTCAGCGTGTATATACCGGTGACATATTTCGTGGTAGAGATTATTCAAACTAAATTGTACATATTTTCTTTCATCGTCCATGGTGTATGCAGGGACCAAATTTTTTAATTCGCCATAATAATCTTTGGTTGTGTGCAGCAAGTGACAGATCTCCAGCGGATTCCAGTGTGCTAGATCCGCTTTGCTGCAAATAAAGCCGCAGGATCTATCATAATTCCCTATGGCAACCAGTACTTTTCGATACGTTTTCAAATCTTCAACCGAAATATGGTCAATCACGGCCATAATATCAATATCGCTGTTTTGGTCTGTTCCTTGCGAAGATAACTGCCTTGTAATCCGATGTACACCAGTCTTTCACCAAATGTATCTTTTAATCTGTCGATCAATTCTTCCATATATTCGTCTATTTGAAACATTCTGGATCACCTGCCTCTTTGATTGCCTGCGGCTTACGCCTCGTTCTTTTGGAAGAAGTCCAGCACCGGCGAGGAGGCTCCCTCTGAAAGGGGGAGCCTCCAAATTCGTTGCGGTCAATTTTCTTTCTTAAAGAATTCTATAGCGAGGATCACCAGCCCCAGCACCAGCAGCAGGACACCTACCACCAGCGGGACGATCAGCCCCATCTCGATGATACCGGTGAGATACCGTCCGGGCGGGGTGGACCACTCATTCACATTGGGTACATAGGTCGCACCTGCCAGCAGGATAGCGATGGCCCAAATGGAACCGACCAGGGAAAGAAAAACGCCGATCAAAACACGTTTCACAGAGAATACCTCCTTGGTTTTTGAGGCTTACGCCTCGTCTTTTTTGAAGAAATCCAGCACCAGCGCGGAGACGCCCAGCAGGGCGGTGACGCCGGCGACCAGACACCAGACCAGCGATAGGAAAGCAAATGTGCGGCTCAGTACGGGCTTTTTCACGGTGATCCTCTCCTTTCCACACATGATACTATGGCCCATCGAAAAAGTCAAGTGCGGGTGTGCAGGCGCTCTCCGTCAAAACACAGAATGCCGAAGCCCTCGCCCGTCTTCCCACCGGCCAGGAGATACTTCTTCACTGCCCGCTGCATGGAGGTGCGCTCCGGCAGCTCCGCCGTGGGCTTCTGGTAGTCCGCGCCGAAAAGCCGCCAGCTGTCGGCAAATTCCTCCTCCTCCCGGTGGGAGATCACATCAAAGTCCCGCTGGAAGTCGAGGATGTTGCCGGTGGGGGAGAGGACCTGCTGCCAGGCGGGCAGCAGCAGCCAGGAATCGCACACACACCAAAGCGGCCCGCCGCCCAAGGTGGGCTTAAAGAAGTCGTAGGCCTTTTTGTAGCTATTGAGCCGGGCGGCGGTGTCGAAGGGCTCTCCGCTGGAGGGGATATGGATGCTCTTCACCGGGTCACCAGGTTCCAGCCGCAGACCGTCCAGTACATAAGGCTTGCCGCGGTACACGTCGTTTTCAAATTCCAGCCGGCCCAGCTTCACGATGTCGCAGCAATAGAAGATGGGGTACCAAAAGGCCACGAAATTGCCCCACACCCCCTGCACCTCCTTGCATTCCAGCACCTTGTATTTGAGGTCGCAGAAGGTGTCCCAGAAGATCTCCTCCGGAACGCCTTTGGCAAGATAGTCCGCCTTGGCCCGCTCCCCGGCCAGGGCCAGAAACAGCCCCCACACGGTGTATTCATGGACACCGGATGCAGCCGCCATGGCTTTGATCTTCGGGCCCAGCTTCTCCATATCGAAGAGGTCCGCGTAAAAGTCTCCAATGGTCTTTTCCATCTGCGGCCCTTGGCCAGCGGATTCCAGCTTACCCAGGCCGACCTGATAGGCGGCCTGAGCATCCACGGGGAAACCGGTCTTCTCCATAAGCAGCTCCAAAAATTCTCGGTTCATTTTGTCTTTCGCTCCTTTTCTTTGGCTTCATGTGGGAAGCTCCTCAAGTAGACCAGGTTGCCAGCCGGGTCTAAAAAACTCATATTTTTGGCTCCCCAAGGCTGTAGGGTGGGCGGGGAGACGATCTGTGCGCCCAATGCTTTGATCCGCTCCGCTTGGGCCTCCAGATCTTCCACCGTGAAAGCCAGCTGTATGGTTTGAGAGGCCTGTCCCCGCAGGCTGCCGTCATGATAGACGGTGAGGGCGACGCCATCAGTCAGAACGAATTGGTGGACTGGGTCGTCGCTGAAATTGTCCACCCCTAGCAACGCTTTGTAAAAATTGGCCAAGCGCGGAACGTCATCGGTCAACAGGCAGACTTCTCCCAGTCGAATGTTCCCTTCTGTCATTTTCCAATTACCTCCGTGTCCAGAATGATGGTCACCGGGCCGTCGTTGTGTACGTCCACGTCCATGTGCGCACCGAATTCTCCCGTCTCCACCCGTTTGAGACCTGCGGTGCGCTCTAAGTCCACAAAAAGTCGGTACAGCCGCTCCGCCTCCGCCGGTGCCGCAGCCCGGTCGAAAGAGGGTCGGCGGCCCTTTTTGCAATCGGTGGACAAGGTGAAGTTGGAGACCACCAGCAGATCGCCGCCGATGTCCTCCAGGGAGCGGTTCATCTTGCCGTTTTCGTCGGGAAAGATCCGCAGCTCCTGGATCTTTTTGGCCAGAAATTCCGCCTGAGCTTCTGTGTCTCCGGTCAGGACACCCAGAAAAACCACCAGTCCTTGCCCGATCTCCCTGCTCTCCTGATGGTCGATGACGATCCGGGCCCCATGGACCCGCTGGACCACTGCCCGCATAGGCCACGCTCCTTTCGGGTTTTGACCTCATTCTAGCATAAAGCGCGAAAAAAGAACAGCCTTTTCTTCCTTTTTGGCGGGATCTGTGCTACAATGGGACCAACAAAGTTCAGGAGGCGATCACGGATGCAATACACTTTTTCCAATGACCGATTCACGGCGGTGGTGGATTCCTTAGGCGCCCAGCTGGTGTCCCTCAAGGATCCCACGGGTTTTGAGCACATTTGGGTGGGCGATCCTGCCTATTGGGCGGGTCAGGCTCCGGTGCTCTTTCCCATGGTGGGGGCGCTGCGCCAGGGCAGGACCCAGATCGACGGCCGGTGGTATGAGATGGGTCAGCACGGTTTTGCCCGCCGGCGGGAATTCACCTGTACGGCCAGCAGTACGGACAGCCTGACCATGACCCTTACTGCCGACGAGGCAACCCGCGCCATGTATCCCTTCGATTTCCGCTTTTCCGTCACCTACACCTTGTCTGCAGAGGGCTATGAGACCCGTTTTACCGTGGAGAACACCGGCGGCCGTCCCATGCCGTTTGCCGTGGGCGGCCATCCGGGGTTCAATATCCCTATGGGGGAGGAGGCCGCTTTTGAGGACTATACCATTGTCTTCGAGCACCCCGAGACCCAGCGCTGCCCGGCCATCGTCCTGGGCCAGGGACTGATCGATCCGTCAGCCTGCGCTTTCACATTGGCAGATCAGCAGGAGATCCCCCTGCGGCACGACCTGTTCTATCGGGATGCCCTTGTGTTCGAAAACCTTCGGTCCAACAAAGTGGCGGTGCTGAACCGCAAGACCGGCCGGGGCGTGGAGATGGACTTTACCGGCTTCCCGCTGTTGGGCATCTGGTCCGCGCAGAACGACGGCCCCTATGTCTGTCTGGAGCCCTGGACCGGCTGTGCCACCCGCACCGATGAAGGCGACGAGTTTGCCCGGAAAAAGGGAATGACGCTGCTGGCTCCCGGCGAAATCTTCCAGCGCGGGTTCACGGTCCGTTTCCTGTAATTTGATTGTCTTATCCTTCCGTTTTTTGCCCCGGCGGCGCTGTCTGCCGGGGCTTTTCTTTGGAAAAAACGATGTTGCAAGTTCGTGCCTATAAAAATTCATTTTGACCCGGAAAATTCGGCACTTTGCCGATGCTTTTTTTTGAAAAACCCCCTTTCCTTTTTTGTCGATGGGATTATAATAGAGGCTGTTCGCGAAAATTGCCTCTTGTTCAATCGATTGGAGGCGGCGCGAGCGAAACCGTCTCTTGTTGGAGACAAAGGAGGCATCTTCTTATGTTCCAGCTCAAATGGGTTTGGAAGCGCATGGAAGGCGACCACGTGCGGTACATACTGGCACTGTGCTCCACCCTGATCCTCTCCACGATGGATCTGGGGAATTCCATGATCACCGCGAACATTATGGACACGGTCTTCCAGCCCCTGCAGGACGGCGCTGTCACGGCGGACGGCATCCTGCACCACCTGGTGGTCATGGTGGGCGTGCTCATCGGCTTCACGCTGCTGCGCACCTGCTACAACTATGTGACCATCATGACCTACGAAAGCTGCTCTCAGCGGCTGATTTACAACCTGCGCCGGGACCTGTACAAGAACATGCAGGAGCAGGATCAGAGCTTCTTCGGCACCAACCGGACCGGAGATCTGATGACCCGCCTGACCGGCGACATGGACATGGTGCGCTATGCCGTTTCCTGGATCCTGCGCAATCTGATGGGCAACATCGTGCTGTTCATCATCACCGCGGTGGTGTTCATCGTCACCGACTGGCTCTTTGCCCTGTCCATGCTGTTCGTTTCGCCCATCATCCTGGCTCTGACGGCCGCCTTCTCCAAAAAGGTCCATCCGCTGTATGTGGATGTGCGTGAGAAGCTGTCTCGGCTCAATACCCAGGCTCAGGAGAACATCGCGGGCAACCGGGTCATCAAGGCGTTCGCCCGGGAGCAGTATGAGATCGACCGCTTCGACGAGAAGAACCGGGAATACAAAGAGGTGAACAAGACCGCGTCCCTCATGTGGCTCAAGTTCAGCCCCTACATCGACATTTTGTCCCAGGCTCTGTCCATTGCGGTGCTGCTGGTCGGCGGCACCTTCCTGATCATCGGGCGCATCTCCATCGGCACTTTCACCCTGTTCAACTCCCTGACCTGGACCCTCACCGGCCCCATGCGGATGCTGGGCATGCACCTCAACGACCTCCAGCGCTTCTTCGCCAGCTCCAATAAGATCATCGAGCTGTATTACGCCAAATCCACCATCGTTTCCCGGCCCGACGCGCAGAATCCCACCCAGCGGACCCGGGGCGAGATCGAATTCAAAAACGTGGGCCTCAAGCTCCACGGCAACCCGGTCCTGCAGGACATCAACCTGAAGATCCAGCCCGGGGAGACTGTGGCAATCATGGGTCCCACCGGCTGCGGCAAGACCTCGCTTATCAGCCTGATCCCCCGTTTCTACAACGTTTCCGAGGGCCAGCTGTTCCTGGACGGTATCCAGGTGCGCATGTATGACCTCAAGCGCCTGCGGTCCAGCATCGGCATCGCCACCCAGGACGTGTTCCTGTTCTCCGACACGGTGGACGGCAACATCGCCTACGGCGATACCTCCCTTTCCGAGGACGAGGTCAAACGCTACGCCAAAATGGCGGACGTGGACTTCGTAGACGACCTGACCGAGGGTTACGACACCATCATCGGTGAACGGGGCACCGGCCTTTCCGGCGGCCAGAAGCAGCGGATCGCCCTGGCCCGGGCCCTGGCCGTGCGGCCTTCGGTGCTGATCCTGGACGACACCACCAGCGCCGTGGACCTGGAAACGGAAAAGTACATCCAGGAGCAGCTGGCTTCTCTGGATTTCCCCTGCACCAAGATCATCGTCGCCCAGCGTATTTCCACCACCAAGCGGGCCGATAAGATCGTCGTCATGCAGGACGGCCGCATCGTGGATGTGGGCACCCATGCAGAGCTCTCCCAGAAGCCCGGCTATTACCGGGAGGTCTTCCTGCTGCAGAACGGTATGGAGGATCAGCTGGAAGAAGCTGCCGTTTCCGGAAAGGCAGGTGACTGAGTATGGCAAGAAACCGTTTTGACGTAGACGAAAACCTGGAGACACCGTTTAATATCAAACACCTGCTCCGGGCGGGCACCTACATCGGCCGCCACAAGAAAAAAATGATCCTGGCGCTGCTGTACTCCGCCATTTCCGCCGCAGCGGGGCTCATCGGGCCGCTGCTGGTCCAGCGGGGCATCAACGTCTCCGTCCCCAACAAGGACATCCGGGAACTTGTGATCCTGGGCGTCTGCATGCTGGCGGCCATCGTGGCCTCCGTGCTGTTTGCCCGGGTCCGTTCCAAGTACATGATCGAGGTGGGCCAGGAAATCATCTACGACATCCGGAAGGACCTGTTCGCCCATCTGCAAAAGCTGCCCTTCCAGTTCTACGACGACCGTCCCCACGGCAAGATCCTGACCCGCGTCATCAACTACGTCAACTCCGTTTCCGACGCGCTGTCCAACGGCATCATCAACTTCGTGCTGGAGATCTTCAACCTGGTGCTCATCGCCGTGTTCATGTTCATTTGCGATGTGCGCCTGTCCCTGGTGGTCATGGCCGGCGTGCCCATCCTGGTGGTGGTGGTCATGCTGCTCAAGCCCGCACAGCGCCGGGCCTGGCAGGACGTGTCCAACAAGAGCTCCAACCTGAACGCCTACCTCCACGAGAGCCTGGACGGCATGAAGATCACCCAGGCCTTCACCCGGGAGGAGGAGAACGCAGAGATCTACGACAAGCTCAACAAAAAGGCCGTCAAGACCTGGATGAAGGCCCAGTACACCTCCAACCTGGTGTGGTTCTCGGTGGACAACATCTCCACCTGGGTGGTGGGCGCCATGTACCTCATCGGTCTGGTCACGTTGGGCCCCGCCATGCAGATCGGTACTCTGATCGCCATTTCCAGCTATGCCTGGCGGTTCTGGCAGCCTATTTTGAGCCTTTCCAACCTGTACAACACCTTCATCAACGCCGTGGCGTATCTGGAGCGTATCTTCGAAATGATGGATGAACCCGTCACTGTCGACGACGTTCCCGGCGCCACCGAGCTGCCGCCCATCCAGGGCGCGGTCACCTTCGACCACGTGACCTTTTCCTACGACGGCACCGTGAACGTGCTGGAGGATTTCAACCTGGAGGTGCAGCCCGGCCAGTCTGTGGCGCTGGTGGGTCCCACCGGTGCCGGCAAGACCACCGTGGTCAACCTGATCTCCCGGTTCTACAACATCAACTCCGGCCGGCTCCTGCTGGACGGCCACGACATCTCCCAGGTGACGCTCCACTCCCTGCGTTCTCAAATGGGCATCATGCTCCAGGACAGCTTCATCTTCTCGGGCACCATCATGGAGAACATCCGCTACGGCCGGCTGGATGCAACCGATGAGGAGGTCATCGCCGCCGCCAAGACGGTCTGTGCCCACGAGTTCATCTCCCAGATGGAGGACGGGTACAACACCCAGGTCAACGAGCGTGGCTCCCGGCTGTCTCAGGGCCAGCGGCAGCTGGTGGCCTTTGCCCGTACGCTGCTCTCCGACCCCAAGATCCTGGTGCTGGACGAGGCCACCTCCTCCATCGATGCCAAGACCGAACGCCTGGTGCAGCAGGGTCTGCAGGCGTTGCTCAAGGGCCGGACCTCCTTCATCATCGCCCACCGGCTGTCCACCATCAAGAATTGCGACCGCATCCTGTTCATCTCTGACAAGGGCATCGCCGAGTCCGGCACCCATGAGGAGCTGCTGGAAAAGCACGGAAAATATTACCACCTGTACACCGCACAGGTGGAGGATTGACGAACCCAAAACCAAAACGGTCTCCCCTGTGGGGAGACCGTTTCCTTATCCTCAGCTTGCAGCCCATTCACCCGCCGCTTACGGGCGGAGGCGGCGCACCAGCGCCATGGCGGCCTGGGTCCGCTGGGAGATGGCGGCGAAGTCTCCGGCTTCGACGGCGCTGTCGGGGCAGAGCCAGCTGCCGCCGCAGCAGAGCACATAGGGCAGGGAGAGATAGCCCTTGAGCGTCTCCGGGCCGATCCCGCCGGTGGGGATGAACTGCATCTCCCCAAAGGGGCCGTGGAGGGCCTTGAGCATGGCCGTCCCGCCCAGGATCTGGGCAGGGAACAGCTTCACACAGTGCAGCCCCAGCTTCTGGGCGGCCTGCACCTCGGTGGCGGTGGCGCACCCGGGGAAGACCGGCATCCCGTTCTCCTGGCACCACGATACGATCTCCGGGTCCAGGCCCGGGGTGACGATCCCGTCGGCGCCGGTGGCCGCCGCGGCCTTTGCCTGGTCCACGGTGACCACGGTCCCGGCCAGCACCAGCAGATCGGGCACCTGGGTACTGACGGCGTAAATGGCATCCTCGGCCGCGCCGGTGCGGAAGGTGATCTCCATCACCCGGATCCCGGCGGCAGCCAGCGTTTGGGCCAGCGGTACGGCTGTGGCCGGGTCTTTCACGGTAACCACCGGTATCAGGCCGGTTTCCCGAAGGATCCGTTCCATTTCCTGCATGTCCATGTTGTTTCCTCTTTTCTGTGTTTTTTTATCCCACCCCATGGGATCTCCCACAGGGGAACGAAGGACCGAAGACAGCGGTTCTGCCTCACTGCATGGATCCCCCCTCCATGGGGGAGGAGGCGTTTTTGGTGAAGAGCCCCAAGGCGCCGGAGGTGTACCGGCTGGCGCGGGGCTGCCAGGCGGCCCGGCGGGCCGTGAGCTCCGCCTGAATGGCCTCTTCCGGCAGCAGCTTCCCGTGGATGCCGCAGATGCGCAGCACCCGGCCGGGGATGTCGATCTCGATGAGATCCCCCTCCTCCACCAGGGCGATGGGCCCGCCCTCGGCGGCTTCCGGGGACACATGGCCGATGGCCGGTCCCTTGCTGGCCCCGGAGAACCGCCCGTCGGTGATCAGGGCGATGGAAGCGGCCAGCTCCGGGTCGGAAGAAATGGCCTCGGTGGTGTAGAACATCTCGGGCATCCCGCTGCCCTTGGGCCCTTCCCAGCGGATGAGCACCGCCTCGCCGGGGTGGATCCTGCCCGCCAGGATGGCCTCGATGGCGTCCTCCTCCCGGTCAAAGGGGCGGGCCCGGAGGATGGCGTGGTGCATCTCGGCGGGAACGGCACTGTGCTTCACCACACTGCCATCCGGGGCCAGATTGCCCTTTAAGATGGCGATGGCGCCCTGTCGGCCCAGGGGGTTGTCCCGGGGCCGGAGGATGTCCTCCCGGTCAACGCCCAGCGCTTCCAGCTCCCGGGCGCACGCCGCATAATAGCCGTTTTCCCGCAGTTCGTCCAGGTTTTCACCCAGGGTCTTGCCCGTCACCGTGCGGACGTCCAGATGCAGGGAATCCCCCAGGGCCTCCATCACGGCGGGCACCCCGCCGGCTGCGTGGAGATAGGCCGCCGGATACCGGCCCGTTGGCCGGATATTCACCAGATAGACCGCCTCCCGGTGGATGCGGTCAAAGTCCTCTGCGGTGAGCGTCACCCCGAATTCCCGAGCGATGGCCGGCAGGTGCAGCAGGGCATTGGTGGAGCCGGAAATGGCCGCGTGGACCAAAATGGCGTTCTCAAAGCTTTTTTTGCCCACGATCTGCCGGGCGGTCAGCCCCTCTTCGGCCAGCCGGACGGCCTGTTCTCCGGCGGCACGGGCGGCCTGCTGCAGGGCGTTTCCCTGGGCGGGCAGCAGCGCACTGCCCGGCAGCGCCAGCCCCAGCGCCTCGGCCATGACCTGCATGGTGCAGGCCGTGCCCATGAAGGAGCACGCCCCGCAGGAGGGGCAGGCGTTGTGCTTGTAGAATTCGAACTGCTCCCGGGAGATCTCCCCCCGGGCGTACTGGGCGCTGTACTTGCCGATCTCCTCCAGCGTCAGCCCGTCGGGCCCGGCGGCCATCACGCCCCCCGGCACCAAAATACTGGGGATATCCGCCCGCCCAATGGCCATCAGCTGGGCAGGCACCGATTTGTCGCAGCTGGAGAGGAACACCCCGGCGTCAAAGGTGGTGGCCCGGATATGGATCTCGATGAGGTCCGCGATGATGTCCCGGCTCACCAGAGAATAATTGATCCCGTCGTGGCCCTGGGCCATGCCGTCGCAGATGTCTGTGGCAAAGTACAGCGCGGCTTTCCCGCCCCGGGCGTCGGCCCCCCGGGCGGCCTCCTGGGCCAGAGCCAGCAGATGGGCGCTGCCCGGGTGGCTCTGTCCGTAGGTGCTCTCCACCAGGATCTGCGGCTTTTCCAGATCCTGGGTGCTCCAGCCCATCCCCATGCGAAGGGGGTCCATTTCCGGCGCCAACGCGCGGATCTCCTGACTTTTCAGCATCCTGCGGCATCCTTTCTGCACAGTTTGGGTCTTTTCAGACTATTATAGTCCACAAAACGGGGGATGGCAACGGGAAATTGCCTTCCTCTCCGAATTTTTCCGATAAATTGACTTTTTCTCTGGGAAAGATTATACTGATACCAGTTTTCAAAACGGAATGGAGTGTGTGCGGTGAAGATAGTAGAGCTTGCCGGTCTGCGGTTCGGAGAGGGCCTGCCCAAGGTCTGTGTGCCCCTGGTGGCCGACGGGGCCGACTTGTACCAGGAAGCCCAGCAGGTGCGGGACCTGCCCGCCGACCTGTTCGAGTGGCGCATCGACCGCTTTAGCGGCGATGTGGGCCAGGGCCTTGCCAGGCTGCAGCCGGTCCTGGACCGCCCCCTGCTGTGTACCCTGCGCACCCGCCGGGAGGGCGGCGCCGCAGACCTGGATCCGGATGCCTACGCCCGGCAGGTGGAGGCCCTTTTGGAGTTTCCCGGCTTCCAGCTGGTGGACATCGAGTGGTCCTGCGGCCCCCAGCGTGCCGGCCGGCTGCTGGAAAAAGCCCGTTCCAGAGGGATCGGCACCGTTCTCTCCCGGCACGAGATCCTCCGCACTCCTTCGGAGCAGGAAATGGTCACCGTCCTGGAGGAGATGCGCGCCTGGGGCTGCGATCTGCCCAAGCTGGCCGTGACGCCCCACACCCCCGCAGACGTGCTGGCCCTGCTCTCCGCCACTTTGCAGGCCTCCGCCAACGGCCCCGTGATCACCATGGCCATGGGGCCCCTTGGCAAGCTCACCCGGGTGTCCGGGGAGCTGTTCGGCTCCTGCCTCACCTTCGGTGCCGGCCTGGGGGCCTCCGCCCCTGGGCAGCTCCCCGCAGAAGGGCTCCGTTCCATCCTCCGGGAGCTTTCCCCCCGCACGTGAGCATCCCGCCGGCGCCGCCGTCTGCCCGCCGGCTTCGCCGGCGGGCCCGGGCCCTGGCGGGC
>CANRPD010000046.1 GCA_947632385.1 uncultured Clostridia bacterium
GAGCGGTTTTTCTGTACGGTGATGGACGCGGTGCGCACCATGCTGCCGGAGGCGCTCTCCAACGGGGTGTGTTCCCTGAACGCCGGGGAGGACAAGCTGGCCTTCTCCGCGCTGATGGACTTTGACCGGGAAGGCAACATGACGGATTTTCTGTTCCGCAAGTCGGTGATCCGCTCCAAGGTGCGGGGTGTGTACGGGGAAGTCAACGCCCTGCTGGACGGGTCGGCTGGAGCGGATCTGCGGGAGAAATATGCGCCGGTGGCCGAGAGCCTGGCGGCCGCCCGGGAGCTGGCCGGGCTGCTGGAGCGCCGGGGCGAGGCCCGGGGAGAGATGGATCTTTCCAGCGACGAGACGAAGTTCGTGCTGGACGAAAACGGCGTGTGCGTGGACCTGCTGCCCCGGCAGGAGGGCGCGGCGGAGCGGCTCATCGAACAGCTGATGGTGGCCGCCAACATTGCAGCCGCCCGGGAATCCCTGCGGGTGAAGGCGCCGTTCCTCTACCGGGTGCACGAAAAGCCGGCCCCCGACCGGGTGGAGGAGCTGTATGAGCTGCTGGACAAGCTTTCGGTGCCCTGCGGGGAGCTGAAGAAGGGCAATCCCACGGCGCTGGATTTCTCCACGGTGCTGGGACGGGTGCGGGGCACCCACCGGGAATCCCTGGTGAACCAGCGGATCCTGCGGACCATGGAGAAGGCGCGGTATGCCGACCGGGAGCTGGGGCATTTCGGGCTGGCGCTGGAGGAATACAGCCACTTTACGTCGCCCATCCGGCGGTACCCCGACACAGCCATCCACCGGGTGCTGGGGGACATCCAGGCGGGCGCAGACCCCAAGACCCTGGCCCAGCGGTACGGGACGTTCCTGGCAGGGGCGGCCGGGCAGTGCACCCAGACGGAGATCCGGGCCGTGACTGGGGAGCGGGCCGCCGAGGACTGCTATATGGCGGAGTATATGCGGGCCCATCTGGGCGAGAGGCACGTGGGCGTCATCAGCGGGGTGACCCCCCGGGGGATCTTCGTGAAGCTGGACAACAACGCCGAGGGCTTTGTCAGCCTGACGGATTTCCCGGACAGCGATTTCGAGTTCGACGGAGAGATCGCCCAGCGGGACCTGCGGTCCGGCCGGGTGCTGATGATGGGGGAGGAGCTGGCCGTTCGGGTGGCCGGCGCCGACGTAGCCAGCGGACGCATCGACTTTGTGCCTGCGGAGCCGTGAGGCATATTTGGGCAGGACCTTCTCATACCTATCTCTAAAAACGGGGGACAGCCCCCAAAAGGAGAGGGACGGGAAGGATGAAAGGCTTTTTGGTGTCCATGGTGTTGGGGATCGCGGCTTTGGCGCTGCTCCAGGTGCTGGCTCCCTATACCGGCGTGACCCTGGCGGTGACCCGGATGAGCGTGGTGACGGCAGCGGTGCTGGGGGTGCCCGGGGTGACCCTTTTGGTGATCCTGGACGCGGTCTTGTAAAAAACAGGATGGGAAAGGAAGGACCGAACATGATCTTGGAAGGCGGCAGGTATTTTGACGGGACGTTCCGCATCGTTTCGGGCGATGTGGAGGTGGAGAACGGCCGTATCGTGCGGGTGGGCAGGGACCTGCCCAAGGACGGCCGGGAGGTGGTGGAGGTGCCCGGGCGGCTCATCGCCCCGGGGTTCATCGACGTGCACAACCACGGCTGCGGCGGCGCCTGTGTGGGAGACGGGACCCGGGAGGCCATCGACACCATGGCCCGGTTCCTGCTGGACCACGGGGTGACGTCCTTCCTGCCCACCACGGACACGGCGGACCCGACGATCATCGAGAGCGGGCTGCGGGCCGCCCGGGCCTGCGCCGAACAGCCCATTCCCGACGGGGCGCGGGTGATGGGCGTGCACATGGAGGGGCCGTTCATCTCCGCCGGGAAAAAGGGCGCTCAGAACGAGAGCGCCATCGTGGCCCCGGATTTTGAGCTGTTCTGCCGGTACAACGAGCTGGCCGGCGGATTGGTGCGGCTGGTGGTGGTGGCCCCGGAGCAGCCCGGCGGCTACGAATTTGCCCAACAGGCCAGCCGGGTGTGCACGGTGTCCATCGCCCACACCATGGCCACCTATGAGGAGGCAAAACGGTCCTTCGACTGCGGAGTGACCCATGCCACCCACCTGTTCAACGCCATGAACGGACTGCATCACCGGAAGCCCGGCGTGGTGGGCGCGGTGCTGGAGGATCCCCGGGTGCGGGGCGAGCTGATCTGCGACGGACATCACATCCACCCGGCGGTGCTGCGGACCGCCTTCCAGGTGCTGGGAGACCGGGCACTGATCGTCAGCGATTCCGTGCGGGCCAGCGGGCTGCCGGAGGGGGAGATCACCGACCTGAGCGGACAGACCATCTACGTCAAAGACGGGAAGGCCACCCTGGCGGACGGGACCCTGGCGGGCTCCGTCACCAACGTGTACGACGAGGTGAAGAACCTGGTGCGGTTTGGCATCCCCCTGGAGCAGGCGGTGAGGTCCGCCTCCCTGATCCCCGCCCGGGCGGTGGGCCTGGACGGAGAGATCGGCAGCATCGAGGCGGGGAAGCGCGCCGACCTGGTGCTTTTGGACGACGAACTGCAGATCGAGCAGGTGTATTTGGAGGGCCGGGCGGTCCGTTGACGGCCTTCTGGGGCTGTTTTTGGGACAGGCAGCCCTGTTTTGCACAAAAATGCAAGAAATTCGTCGCAGAGAGTTGATTTTTGCAAAAAAATTTTGTAGAATAAAATTCACAGATTTTTAACAAAGTTTTGGTTGGGAGGTTTTTTCTATGATCTGTCCGAAGTGCGGGTACGAGATCGCGGCCGGAGCACCGTGCCCCTACTGTGGGCACACGGTGAAGCTGTATTCCTCGAACCCGGCGGTGAACGTGCTCAAGTCGGTGGGGGCTTCTCCGAAGTTCCTGGTGGCGGCCATCGCGTACAGCCTGACGGTGGTGCTGTCCCTGTTCTCGGTGTCTTCCGTGGTGCAGGGGCTGAATAACGTGTTGGTGGAGGCATTTGGCGCCGGTGCCGAAGGGATGGTGCAGAGCATCTCCGGGTTCACGGTGGCCGGCGGCGTGGTGGGGATCCTCCTCAATGTGCTCATCGGGCTGGGGATGTGGATCACCTTTGTGAGCTGCAGCAACACCAAGACCGGCAACGTCTCCACGACGGGCATCACCATCTGCCGGACCCTTCTGGTGATCAATCTGGTGTGTACGTGCATCCTGACGGTCTTTGCGGTGGGCTTTTTTGCCATTCTGGGGGCCGGGATTGTGGAAGCCGCCAATGAGCTGATGGCGTTGGGCGGCGTACCCAACGTGAGCGCAGGAGCGCCCATTGCCGTGATTTGCGGCGTGCTGCTGGTGGTGATCCTGTTGGTGATCTTCTATGAGGCGGGCGCCGTCAAGGCATTGACCCGCATCCGCAAGACCGCCCGCACCGGCGTGGCGGACAACCGGATCTCCCGGTATTTTATGGTGCTGACGCTGCTGCAGGGCGTGTTCCGGTGCATTTACGGCGTGGCGGACCTGTTCTCTGACCCGCTGGATGGCATTGGCCAGATCTTGAGCGGCGTGGCGGCGTTCTTTGTGGCGCTGTGCCTGTTTGGGTACCGCAAGCAGATGACGCCCCTGCGGTTCGGGACCGGCGTCCCCACGGCGCCCCAGCCGCCCCAGGCGTAGAGCGAAAGAGTTCCTTCTGCCGTCCCGAAGTCGATTCGGGACGGTTTTTCGCCGGAAGGCATGACAGCGGCCTTGTCCACATATGGATGGGGCAGAGGGTTCCATTTCCGGGCGTTTTCCATTCTCTCTGAAAATGGGAAAACTGGGACGAGAAATTTGTCATTCTTTTTCTTATAATTCGATTATAGAATTATAAATCGGGGTAGGTTTGGTATAGTTATTGAGACTGGACGGCGTATGCCGTCTGGTCAAAAAACGCATTGAATTTTTACACTAAAAAGCTATGGGAGGAAAAAGCAATGCAAAAGCGTATCAGTCATCTGCCGTTCCACGATACTCCGGAGCAGGCGCAGAAGCTGGATGCGGCCATCGAGGGGCTGAAGGGCCAGCCCGGCGCGGTGATGCCGGCTCTGCACCAGGCGCAGGATATCTACGGGTATCTTCCGCAGGAAGTGCTGAAGAAGATCGCGGACGGCCTGGGCGTTTCTCTGGAGGAGGTCTTTGGCGTGGCGACCTTCTATTCTCAGTTCTCGCTGACGCCCAAGGGACGCAACCACATTTCCGTGTGCCTGGGCACCGCCTGCTATGTGAAGGGATCCGACAAGGTCCTGGACCGGCTGGTGGCGAAGCTGGGCATCCAGCCTGAAGAGTGCACCGAGGACGGCGAGTTCTCGCTGACCGCCTGCCGGTGCATCGGCGCCTGCGGTCTGGCCCCGGTCATGACCGTCAACGACGAGGTGTACGGCCGTCTGGTCCCGGAGGACGTGGATAAGATCCTGGCCCAGTACGCCGCCAAGTGATCTCCGCGGGTTAACAACCAGTTGGAAAACAAACGAAAGGATTGATCGTTCACATGAAATCTTTAGCGGAACTTCAGGCCGTCAAGGAAAAAACCGTCGGCTCCCTGACTCTCCGTGAGGCCGGTGCTCAGGTTCAGCCCGGTTCCAGTGTACGGCTCAATGTGCTGGTCTGCGGAGGCACGGGCTGCACGTCTTCTCACAGCGAGCAGATCATCGAAAAGCTGCACGAGGAGATCAAGGCCCACGGCATTGAGGACGAGGTGGAAGTGGTCCGCACCGGCTGCTTTGGCCTGTGTGCGCTGGGCCCCATCATGATCGTCTATCCCGAGGGCGCGTTCTATAGCCGCGTCACCGTGGATGAGATCCCCGAGATCGTCAGCGAGCATTTGGTGAAGGGCAACATCGTCAAGCGGATGCTGTACCAGGAGACCGTTCAGGAGGACGGCACCATCAAGTCGCTGAATCAGACGCGGTTCTATTCCAAGCAGATGCGTCTGGCGCTGCGCAACTGCGGCGTCATCGACCCCGAAAATATCGACGAGTACATCGCCCGGGACGGCTATCAGGCGCTGGGCAAGGTGCTGACTGAAATGCAGCCCAGCGAGGTCATCGACCTGGTGCTGGCCTCCGGCCTGCGCGGCCGCGGCGGCGCTGGCTTCCCCACGGGCCTCAAGTGGAAGCTGTGCGCTCCCAACCAGGCGGATCAGAAGTATGCCTGCTGCAACGCCGACGAAGGCGACCCGGGCGCGTTCATGGACCGCTCCGTGCTGGAGGGCGACCCCCACAGCGTGCTGGAGGCCATGGCCATCGCCGGGTATGCCATCGGAGCGACCCAGGGCTATGTGTACATCCGTGCCGAATATCCCATCGCCGTGAAGCGTTTGCAGATCGCCATCGATCAGGCGCGTTCCTACGGCCTGCTGGGCAAGAACATCTTCGGCTCCGGCTTTGACTTTGACGTGGACATCCGGCTGGGCGCAGGCGCCTTCGTGTGCGGCGAGGAAACGGCTTTGATGACCTCCATCGAGGGCAAGCGCGGCGAGCCCAGAGTGCGGCCTCCGTATCCGGCTTTGAAGGGCCTGTTCGGCAAGCCCACCGTGCTCAACAACGTGGAGACCTATGCCAATATCCCGCAGATCATCCTGCGGGGCGCGGAGTGGTTCAAGTCCATCGGCACGGAGAAGTCTGCCGGCACCAAGGTCTTCGCCCTGGGCGGCAAGATCAACAACACCGGCCTGGTGGAAGTCCCCATGGGCACCACCCTGCGTGAGGTCATCGAGGACATCGGCGGCGGCGTTCCCGGCGGGCACACCTTTAAGGCGGCCCAGACCGGCGGACCTTCCGGCGGCTGCATCCCGGCCTCGCTCATTGATACCCCCATCGACTTTGACAACCTGACTGCCATCGGCTCCATGATGGGCTCGGGCGGACTGATCGTCATGGACGAGACCACCTGTATGGTGGATATCGCCAAGTTCTTCCTGGAGTTCACCGTGGACGAGTCCTGCGGCAAGTGCACGCCCTGCCGCGTGGGCACCAAGCGTCTGTTGGAGATCCTGAACAAGATCACCTCCGGCAACGGCACGCTGGAAGATATCGACCGCATGGAAGAGCTCTGCTACTACATCAAGGAGAACTCCCTGTGCGCTTTGGGCCAGACCGCGCCCAACCCCGTGCTCTCCACCTTGAAGCATTATCGGGATGAGTACATCGCCCACGTCACCGAGCATCGCTGCCCGGCCGGCGCCTGCAAGGCCCTGACCAACTACTCCATCGATCCCGAGAAGTGCAAGGGCTGCACGCTGTGTGCCCGGAACTGCCCGGTGGGCGCCATCACCGGCAAGGTGCGCGAGACCCATGTCATCGACACCAGCAAGTGCATCAAGTGCGGCGTCTGCATGGAGAACTGCAAGTTCGGCGCAGTCGTCAAGAAGTGATTTGGAGATCGGGTCCGGCGTTTTCGCCGAGCCTTGCGGCCTTATGATGAGGCTACAGCCGAAAGACAAGAAAGGAAGACACAACTATGGATATGGTAAACATCAAAGTCAACGGCGTCTCCTATGAGGTGCCCCAGGGGTCGACGATCCTGGAGGCTGCCCGCTACGCCGGAATTGATATTCCCACCCTGTGCTACCTGAAGGACATCAACCAGATCGGCGCGTGCCGGATGTGTATGGTCGAGGTCAAGGGAGCCAGATCCCTGGTGGCCGCCTGTATCTACGCGGTGGCCGACGGGATGGAGATCTTCACCAACTCTCCCAAGGTCCAGGAATCCCGGAAGATGACCCTGGAGCTGCTGCTTTCCGTGCATGACCGCAAGTGCCTGACCTGCGAGCGCAGCGGCAACTGCGAGCTGCAGACCCTGTGCAACGAGATGGGCATTGAGGAAGACACCCGCTTTGAGGGGGCTCTGCCGGCTGGGGAGAAGGATACCTCCACCGCCTATCTGGAGCGCAACAACGCCAAGTGCATTCTGTGCCGCCGCTGCGTTGCCGCCTGCCAGAACCAGCACGTTTCCGTGATCGGCGCCAACAACCGCGGTTTCGATACGTCCATCGGCTGCGCTTTTGAGACGCCGTTGGCGGATGTGTCCTGCGTGGCCTGCGGTCAGTGCATCGTCAGCTGCCCCACCGGCGCTCTGACGGAGAAGGATTACACCCAGGACGTCCTGGATGCCATCAACGATCCCGAAAAGGTTGTCATCGTTCAGACGGCTCCGGCTGTCCGCGCGGCCCTGGGCGAAGAATTCGGTCTGCCCATCGGCACCAATGTGGAAGGCAAGATGGTCGCTGCCCTGCGCCGTCTGGGCTTTGACAAGGTGTTCGATACCGATTTCGGTGCGGATATGACCATTATGGAAGAGGCCAGCGAGTTCATCCACCGGGTCCAGAATGGCGGCAAGCTGCCTATGATCACCTCCTGCTCTCCCGGATGGGTCAAGTTCTGCGAGCACTACTATCCCGATCTGATCGACAACCTGTCCACCTGCAAGTCTCCCCAGAACATGACCGGTGCGCTGATCAAGACCTGGTACGCGCAGCGCGAAGGGATCGATCCCAAGAACATCGTGTCCGTGTCGGTGATGCCCTGCACGGCCAAGAAGTTCGAGATCAAGCGGGATCACGAGGATGCAGCCGGACTGCCGGATGTGGACATCAGCCTGACCACCCGTGAGCTGGCCCGCCTGATCAAGAAGGCGAAGCTCAACTTCAATGCCCTGCCCGACGAGAAGTTCGACGATGCCATGGGCGTTTCCACGGGCGCCGGCGTCATCTTTGGCGCTACCGGCGGCGTGATGGAGGCTGCCCTGCGTACCGCTGCCGATGTGCTGGAGGGCAAGTCCCTGGAGCAGATCGACTACCATGAGGTGCGCGGTACCGCCAGCTTCAAAGAGGCCACCTATCATGTGGGCGGCATGGATGTGAAGGTCGCTGTTGTCAGCGGGCTCTCCAATGCCGATGCCCTGCTCAAGAAGGTCCGCGCCGGTGAGGCCGATTACCAGTTCATCGAGGTCATGTGCTGCCCCGGCGGGTGCGTCAATGGCGGCGGTCAGCCCATCCAGTCCGCTACGGTGCGCGCCTATACGGATCTCAAGTCCGCCCGCGCAAAGGCGTTGTACGATCAGGACAAGGCCATGCCGCTGCGCAAGAGCCACGAGAACCCCGTGCTGAAGAAGTGCTATGAGGAATTCCTCACTGATGGCCCCAACGGCCACAAGGCCCATGAGATCCTCCACACCTCCTACGTCAAGCGCGGTATCTGATTTCATCCTTTCATAGCTTTAGAAGTGGGCGCCGGATCCGTTCCGGCGCTCTTTCTTTTTGTGTTCCCACGACGTGCATGCGGACGTCGTGGGGGAGGAGGCAGAAAACTTTTTCGGATTTCGGGTGTTTTTTTTCAAAAAAAGGTTGAATTTCTCTCGGGTTTTCTGTAAAATAAAGCTGTGTACGTTTGCGGTGTTTTCGTTCTTTCCGTAGGATCTGCGCAGGGAGGTCTTGCCCGGCGCTGTACAGAGTCGAAAGGAGAATCAGTATGTCCAATCGATTGTTTCAAGGGATCATCCATCAAATGGGGGATACCATTGACCGCACCATCGGCGTGATGGACGAATCCTCAGTGATCATTGCCTGCAGCGAGCTGGGCCGGATCGGTGAGGTCTGCGAGAGCGTCAGCCTGGATGACCTCAATGGCGAGGACATCGTCAGCGCAGACGGGTATACCTTTAAGGCGTTCGGGAACCGCCCCCGTCTGGAGTATGTGGTGTTCGTGGGCGGCACGGACCCCGAAGCACAGAAATTTGCCCGGATCCTGGCCGTTTCCCTCAATAGCATCAAACAGTATTATGACGAAAAATATGATCGCGGCAATTTCATCAAGAATGTGATCTTGGACAATATTTTGCCCGGGGATATTTACCTGAAGAGCCACGAACTACATTTCAACAACGAGGTCAGCCGCGTCTGCATGCTGATCAAGATCACCGATAAGAACGATATTTCGGCGTATGACGTGCTGCAGAACCTTTTCCCGGACAAAAACAAGGACTTCATCGTCAGCATCAATGAGACGGATATCGCCCTGGTGAAGGAGATCAAGGCGCACATCGATGAGCGGGATATCACCAAGCTGGCGAATTCTATCGTCGATACCCTTTCCGGCGAATTCTACACCCACTGCTCGGTGGGCATCGGCACCGTGGTGACCAACATCAAGGATCTGGCCCGTTCGTTCAAGGAGGCTCAGGTGGCTTTGGAGGTCGGACGCGTCTTCGACACGGAGAAGGCCATCGTCAGCTACAATCACCTGGGGATCGCCCGGCTGATCTATCAGCTGCCCACGACCCTGTGCGATATGTTCCTGAAGGAAGTGTTCCGCAAGGGCTCCATTGATTCTTTGGATCACGAGACGCTGTTCACCATCCAGCGGTTCTTCGAGAACAACCTGAATGTCTCCGAGACCTCCCGGAAGCTGTTCGTGCACCGGAACACGTTGGTCTACCGTCTGGAAAAGATCAAGAAGATCACCGGGTTGGATCTGCGGGAATTCGAGGATGCCATCGTGTTCAAGGTCGCGCTGATGGTCAAACGGTACCTCTCCAGCGGCGCCGACAAGCTGTAATGGACCAGGTCTGATGCGCAGCGGATGCAGGGAACCGGTCAGTTGTTACAAATTGATTACAAATAATTTCTTTGAAGGAATTAAATAATCAGCACCCATTGGTATAATAATCGTTATGCCGATGGGTGTCCTTGCGTCATTCCCGGGGACGCTGGGACGCAAAATGGGGGAATTCTCTTGATCGAATTTTACAATGTTTCAAAAAAATACAACAACGGGACGGAAGCGCTGCACAACATCAATTTGAAGGTGGACAAGGGCGAGTTCGTTTTCATCGTGGGCTCTTCCGGCGCCGGAAAAAGCACCTTCTTAAAGCTCATCACCTGTGAGGAACGGGTCAGTTCCGGACAGATCATTCTGGACGGGACGAATATCACCAAGCTGCGCAAGGGAAAGATCCCCTACGTGCGGCGGAAGATGGGCATGGTGTTCCAGGACTTCCGATTGATCGACCACATGACGGTCTATGACAACGTGGCCTTTGCCATGCGCGTGGTGGGGACCCGTCCCAAGACCATCAAAAAGAGAGTGCCGTATATCCTTAGCCTGGTGGGGCTGCAGCACAAGGCCAAGCACTATCCCAGCGAGCTCTCCGGCGGAGAACGGCAGCGGGTCGGACTGGCCCGGGCGCTGGTCAATAACCCCAGCATGATCATCGCCGACGAACCCACGGGAAACATCGATCCTGCCCTTTCCTTTGAGATCGTGGATCTGCTCAGTGAGATCAATCGCCGGGGGACAACGGTCCTCATGGTCACCCATGAACACTCCCTGGTCAAACATTTCCACAAGCGGATCATCCAGATCCACAGCGGAGAGATCGTTGCCGACACGGCGGCGATGGCGGAAAGCTACGCGCCGCCGGAGACGTATGAATCCGCGGAAGAAGCTGTGAAAGACGACGATGATTACGCGCAGTATGCGGTTCCGGAGCGCGATAGGGAAGAGCTCCCCAATGAGCAGGCAGAGGGGCAAGACCGTGACGTTGGGGATGCGGAAGTTGTGGGCCCGGAACCGGCTGCTGCCGGCGCAGATGCCGATCCGGTGGAACCGGTAGAGGCCTTGGAGCTGGCCCCACAGAATGATTTTGAAGATTACGAGGGCTCTCAGGATTTTACGGGGACCATCGAGCTTGCCGTGGATGAGATCCTGGAAGCAGAGGTTGAGAAATCGAAAAAGGAGGAGGAATAAGGATGGGGCTGCACAGTTTGGGATACCTGTTCCGGGAAGGAATCAAGAGCCTTTGGAAGCACCGCACCATGACCGTGGCGTCTATCGCTGTGCTGGTTTCATGCTTGCTGCTGACCGGCGTGGCCAGCTTGCTGACCTTATGCCTTTCTGCCACCATGGAATCCGTGGAGGGACGCAACACGATTTCTGTGTTTCTGGAATATGATTTGCCGTCTCTGCAGGCCGTCAAGGTGGGCGAAGACCTGCGGGCGATCGACAATATCGCCACCTGCTCCTTTGTACCGAAGGACGACGGGCTGATGTCCATGATGCAGGGCTTAGACGGCGATGCCTCGCTGTTCGACGCCTTGCAGGGCGACGAAAACCCCCTGCCCGATGCGTATGACATTTCTCTGCGGGATCTGAGCTTATATGACGAGACGGTGGCGGCGATCCAGTCCGTCGAAGGGGTCCGGTCGGTATCGGACTACAGCAGGGTGGCGAATATCCTGAGTAATTTGGACCGCCTTCTGCGATACGCCAGCATCGCGATCGTTCTGGTGCTGGGGGTGGTGTCCCTGTTTATCATCTCCAACACGGTCAAGGTGACGTTGTTCTCCCGGCGGATGGAGATCAGTATCATGAAGTCCGTGGGCGCCACCAACGGGTTCGTCCGGATGCCGTTCCTCATCGAGGGCATTGCCATCGGTGTGCTCTCGGGGGGGATCTCCGCTACCTTGCTGTATTTCGGATATGAAAAGGCGCTGGAGGTCATTTACAGCATCATTTCCTATCCGGTCATGGTGGATATTCGTCCCTATATCGTCTGGATCTATGTGCTCTATATCGGGGCCGGTATGCTGTTCGGGATGCTGGGCGGTGTCATTTCCATCGGGAAGTATCTGAAAAAAGAGGGAGAAGACGCCGTGATCTGACCGTGGCTTTGGCATTGACAAGCGGTTTATTTGCTTCTATAATAGAAAAACAGTGCGCAATTTGGAAAGAAGGATGAAATGTATGGCTGAGAAACAGTATTTTGTAACGCAGGAGGGCTATGATGCCCTGGAAAAGGAATTGGAATATCTGAAAACGGTGCGCCGCAAAGAGGTGGCCGAGAAGATAAAGGTCGCGCTGTCGTTTGGCGACCTGTCCGAGAACAGTGAATATGATGAGGCCAAAAACGATCAGGCCATCGTCGAGGCGCGGATCGCCGATCTGGAGGTCATGGTCAAGAATGCGGTGGTCATCGATGAGAGCGTCCTTTCAAAGGAGACCGTGCACATCGGATCGACCGTCGAGGTGGATATCACCATGGCCAACGGGACGCAGAGCCAGCGCGAGTTCAAGATCGTCGGTTCCAATGAAGCGGATCCCCGGGGCGGGAAGATCTCCGATGAATCCGCCGTGGGAAAAGCCTTGCTGGACGCCAAGGTCGGTCAGGTCATTGAGGTGGAGACGCCTGCGGGTATTTCGGTTTACAAGGTGCTGGCGATCCAGTAATCGTTTGGAAAGGACGAAACAAACATGAATCAGGAAATCGGAGCTGCTTCGCAGAACCAGGAACAGGAGATCAAGGAGATCCTGCAAATTCGCCGGGATAAGCTGCGGGCGATGCAGGAAGCCGGCAGGGACCCGTATCAGATCACCAGCTTTCCGGTGGAGCAGAAGGCCCAGGAGATCGTGGACCGTTTTGAAGACGAGTTTGAGGGAAAAAAGGTTTCAGTCGCAGGCCGGATCATGAGTCGCAGAGACATGGGGAAAGCGGCATTTATGGACCTGCGGGATTCCTCCGGGCGCATCCAGCTCTATGTCAAGATCGACGTGATGGGGGAGGAGGCCTATCGGACCCTTTCCGCCACGCTGGATATCGGGGACATCGTGGGCGTGACCGGGGAGGTCTTTCGCACCCGGCGCGGAGAGGTCTCCATCAAGACCGACACCGTCACGATCCTCTCCAAGGCCCTGCTGCCCCTGCCGGAAAAGTACCACGGCCTCAAGGATACCGACGCCCGCTACCGCCAGAGGTATGTGGACCTCATCGTGAACCCCGAGGTGCGGGATGTCTTCCAGCGCCGCAGCAAGATCATCACCGCCATCCGGCAGTATCTGGACAGCCAGGAATTCCTGGAGGTGGAGACTCCCGTGCTCCACAGCCAGGCAGGCGGTGCGGCTGCCCGGCCCTTCATCACCCACCACAACACCCTCAATATTGAGATGTACCTTCGTATCGCCCTGGAGCTGCACCTGAAGCGGCTGATCGTGGGCGGCTTCGACCGGGTCTATGAGATCGGCCGGGTCTTCCGCAACGAGGGCATGGACACCCGCCACAACCCGGAATTCACCATGCTGGAGCTCTACCAGGCATACACCAACATCGAGGGCATGATGCGCATCACCGAGGATATGATCCGCACGGTGGCCCACAAGGTGCTGGGCACGGGCCAGGTGGAGCGGGACGGCGTGGTGATCGACCTGGACCAGCCCTTTGCCCGCATGACCATGGTGGAGGCCGTGGAAAAGTACGCTGGGGTGGATTTCTCCCAGGTAAACACGCTGGAGGAGGCCCAAAAGCTGGCCGACGCCCACCACATCGAGTATCTGCCGCGGCACAAGCGGGGAGATATCCTCAACCTGTTCTTTGAGAAGTACTGCGAAGAAAAGCTGGTCCAGCCCACGTTCCTGTACGGCCACCCGGTGGAGATCTCGCCCTTGGCCAAGAAGCAAAAGGACAATCCCGATTACACCCAGCGGTTCGAGCTGTTTATTTGCGGCAGCGAGTTCGCCAACGCCTTCTCGGAGCTCAACGATCCCATCGATCAGCGGGCGCGGTTCGAGGCCCAGGCAGCCCTCAAGGCGGCAGGGGACGAGGAGGCCACCGGCGTGGACGAGGACTTCCTCACCGCGCTGGAGTACGGGATGCCGCCCACCGGTGGCATGGGCATGGGTGTGGACCGCTTGGTGATGCTCCTCACCGGCGCCCAGTCCATCCGGGATGTGCTCTTGTTTCCGACAATGAAAAGTATAGAGAAATAAATCCCGTAAAATCAACGTTTTTTAGAGTCAATCAAGCCTTGTTTTCGTATAAACGGCCTTGAATTCGTATACGATCCGTAGTATAATTGAGCCAGAATCGTATAAATTCAAACCGTATACGAGAAGGAGGCTTGTTGCTTTACGGCGGAAAAAGTCAAGAGAACGAAAACCCGATACACAAGTATAGCTGGAGGTACTATTATGCTGAAAAAACTCAATCTGATTTTGAATACCATCATAGGTTCATTCATTGGAGTGTTAATCGGACACGGAATATATGTACTCTGGGATTTTAAGGCACACCCCGATTTATATGCCATGCAGT
>CANRPD010000047.1 GCA_947632385.1 uncultured Clostridia bacterium
CCCCTCGTGAGAAACTCCTCTCTTTCTTCTCTAATCCTTTCCCTTCCACTGTCCAATATCATTGACAAACCTACACTCGGCGGGCGGGAGCGGATGAATTTGAAAAAATTTTTTAGGCGGTGGGGGCGTCGTACCGGCCGAAGCGGGCCAGGAAGCTGAACAGGTGGCCCACGGCGGTCTCCATCTGGGCCCGGGTGAGGCGGCCTTCGTCGAGGCCCTGCAGGATCTGGGCGATGACCGGCGGCCCGCCGGGCATGACCACGTCGTTGCCGGCGGCCACGGCGTCGGCGCCGTCCACCACGGTGTCCATGTCGCCCCAGTCGGTGACCACCACGCCGTCAAAGCCCCACTCCTCCCGGAGGATGTGGGTGCACAAGTCCGGGTTGCCGCCGGCAAAGGTGCCGTTGATGCGGTTGAAGGAGCTCATGATGCACCGCAGGGCCCCGTGCTTCACCAGCATCTCGAAGGGCTTGAGGTACAGCTCCCGGGCGGCCCGCTGGGTGAGGATGGAGTCCACGGCGTCGTAGCGGAAGCGGGTGCTGCCCCGGCGGTAGGTCTCCTGCTCGTTGACGGCAAAATGCTTGGCGCACACCAGGACGTCCCCGCCGGACTGGACGCCGGCTGCCAGGGCGCAGGCCAGGGTCCCCGCCAGGAAGGGGTCCTCGGAGAAGTATTCGAAGTTCCGGCCGCCCAGGGGGTGCCGCTGGAGGTTCACCGCCGGCGCCAGCCAGCAGTCCACCTGGAGCTCGCGGCACTGCTGGGCCACGGCCTCGCCAAAGGCGGTGAGCAGGGCCGGGTCGAAGCTGCAGGCCAGGAGGGACTCGGAGGGCCAGGCGGTGATGCCCACGCCGGCGGGGCCGTCCTTGTAGAACACGGAGCGCACACCCTTGGATTCGATGGCGGGGGAGACATAGCCGTTGAAGCCCGTCGGGTGGCTGTTGGTGGTGACGGGGGCGCCGTCCGGGGTGAACACGGTGTTGGGATCGGGGGTCTCCCGGAAGGCGGCAAAGGGCGTGCCCGGGCCGTAGCCCACGCACAGGGCCGCCAGCTCCTGGTCGGAGAAGGACGCCCAGTCCGCGGGGGTCTCCGGCACGGCGGGGGCGGTGACCACCGGCACGTCCCCGGGGAGGATCTCCAGCACGGGGCAGTCCACCGGGGGCAGGGCCGGGGCGGAGCTGGGAGACAGGAACTGGATCTTCCCCCGGTTGGCGGGGCGGAGCTCCAGGCGGGAGGCGCACTGCTCTGCCACGGTGCTCTCCGGGACGTGCAGCCGCACCGCCGGGGTCGTGTTCCGGGAGGAATCACCGACCTTCAGCAGGTAGTCGCCGGCCTCCAGGGTGTAGGCGGCGGATGCCTCCACGAAGCAGCACAGCTCCCGGTAGGGCACGAAGAGGGTCAGGGTCTCCCGGGCGCCGGGGGCCAGCAGGCCGGTTTTGGCGAAGGCCTTGAGCTCCTGCCGGGGGCGGGGAGAGGCGGTGCTGAAGGCGGAGACGTACAGCTGGACCGCTTCCCGGCCGGGACAGGACCCGGTGTTTGCCACGGTGACGGGGAGCTCCACGCCGCCGGGGACCTTCCGGGCCGTGCCCGGGGTGAGGGAAAAGTCCGTGTAGGAGAGGCCGAAGCCGAAGGGGAACAGGGGGGTGCGGTCAAAGGTGTCGAAATAGCGGTAGCCCAGGTACAGGTCCTCCCGGTAGACGGTGACGGGGCTCTTATCGAAGCCTTGGCTGTTGTTGTTCTCCGGGGACAGGCCGTAGTCCCCGTAGGTGAGGATGGTCTCCGGGTGGTCCTTGTCCCAGGAGAAATCCCGGTGGGCGGGGTAGTCTTGGTAGTCCCGGGCGATGGTCACGGCCAGCTTGCCGGAGGGGGACACCTGGCCGGTGAGGATCCGGGCCAGGGCTTGGGGGCCCATCTCGCCGCAGACGCCCAGGTACACCAGGCTCTGCAGGGCGGGGTAGCGCTCCACCCAGCTGAGGTCGATGAGGCCGTTGAGATTCAGGACCACGGCTACGTGGGCAAAGGCGGAGCAGACCTGCTCCACCAGGGCGGTCTCGGCCTGGGTGAGGTAGTAGTCGTCCTCCAGGTGGCGGTCACATTCCTCGCCGCCGCTGCTGCGGCCCAGGACCAGCAGGGCCGTGTCGGTCTGCCGGGCGGCCTCGGCCACCAGGGCGGGGGCCAGGGGCAGCTCCGCCGCAGGCGGGGTGTATTTGCCGAAGAACTCGTACATCAGGCCGCTGTTGACCATGTGCTGGAGAGCGGAGAGGTCGATGCCCTGGGGCTTGTCGGCGTTCAGCCGGGCCAGCTCGCCGCGGTAGAAGTCCTCCACCGCCGCCACGGGCACCAGCCCCGCCTTCCGGCATTCCTCCAGCACGTTGGAAGGATCCTCGGTGTTGGCGGCGCCGGAACCGTTGCCGGAGAGGACGGTCTCCAGGGCGGCCCGGCCGAAGAAGGCCACGGTCTTCCCCGGGGCCAGAGGCAGCAGCGAGCCGGTGTTTTTCAGCAGGACGATGGCGTTTTCCGCCAGGGTGCGGGCCATTTCTTTTGCATTCATGCGGATCGTCTCCTTTTTTGGGGTTTTCGTTGCTCAGACCTTGCGGACGCTGTCCTTGTAGGCGTCGGTGCGCAGGGGGGCGATCCACTGGAGGAACTTCTCCACCTGGATGTCCCAGAAGCGCCACTCGTGGCCGTAGCCGGGGAGCTCGTCCCAGGTCACATCGACGCCGGCCCCCCGCAGCTTCTCGGCGAAGTCCCGGTTCGCCGGGTAGAGGTGATCCTCGGTGCCGCAGGCCATGTAGGCCTTGGGGAGGGAGACCCCCGCCTGGACCTGCTTTTCCAGCAGCTTGCCGGGGTCCTTTTCCGGCTGGGCTTCGGCGTCGCCGCCAAAGGACACCGCCGCGGAGAACGCGCCGAAGGCGGTGAATTCCTCCGGACGGCTGAGGGCGTGGACCAGGGTGCCGTAGCCGCCCATGGACAGCCCGGCGATGTAGGTATCCTGGGGTCGATCGGAAATGGGGAACATGCCGGTGACGAAAGTGGGCAGCTCCCGGGCGATGAAGTCATAGAAGGCGTCCCGGTCGCTGTTGACGTAGGCCTTGTTTTCGGCGGAGAGGCACACCACCGCGATCTGGCGCTCCTCCGCGTAGAGCTCCACGTTGGTGTAGGCGTTCCAGGCGGTGTGGTTGTTGCCGAAGCCGTGGAGCAGGTACAGCACCGGGTATTTGTCCGCCTTGCGGTGGGTGAGAGCCGGGGCCGCGCCCTCCGCAGCGCCCATGCCCATGGACTCGGGGATGGTCACCGAGGGGACGATGACGGTGATGTCCACGGTGCGCTTGAGGGTGTAGGAAATGAAATTGCATGTAAATTTTGCCATAGTTGCTGACCTCCTGGGGAGAGATTTTCTTCATTTTACCAAATCTTCCGGAAAAATGCAACCCATTCGGGCGATCTTTCCCCCCAGGGGGAGCGGTTGACAAACCCGGGAAAACTGTGTATGCTTAAATGTTGGAAATCAGACGGGGAGAGCCCGGGAAAGGAGACGTTCACATGCCCAAGGAACACACCGCCTATTGGAACGCCTCCCGGCTGAAGGCCCGGGGCTGGTCCCCCCAGCAGATGCGCCTGCTGCTGCCCCGGCCCCGGGTGGTGTACTACTCCGGCCGGCCGGTGCGCCAGTGGGCCCGGGAGGACGTGCTGGCCGCGGAAGCCCGGCCGGATTTTGAAAAGGGCGGGCCGGCGCCTGCGGAGCCCGTGCCCCCGGGGGCGGCGGGACCCGCCGCTGCCGCGCTGACCCAGGCCTGGGAGGCCGCTGCGCCGCCCCAGCCAGCGGGCGAGCCCCCGGAGCTGCTGGCGGTCCAGTATCACCGGGCGGTGCTGGCCCGGCTGCCGGCGCTCTCCCGGGGGAAAAACGTGCGCATGACCCAGGTGAATGCCTGGCTGGGGGAGTTTCTCTCTCTGGAACGGAACCCGGACCCCAAGCGGCTGCCGGCCACGCTGAAGAATTTCCTCAAGGCGGGGGGCTGGCTGGGACAGAACCTGCACCACAGCCTGGCCCGAAAGGTGCTGGAAAAATACCCCGCCCTGCTGCGCACCGCCGCCCGGCAGGCGCTGGAGGCCTTTACCGCGCAGCAGCCCCAGGCCGACTTGACGGCGTTCCTCACGGCGGAAGGGTTCCCACCGGCCCAGCTGCTGGCGGAGGGGCTGGAGAGCGTGTGGTCGGTGTGGTACGTGCCCCAGGCCATCCGCACCAGCCTGTCCCTGCTGATGGCCCTGAACCCCAAGGACGAGTATCCCGAGGCCCGGGCCATGCACCGGCGGTTCGTGCTGCACCTGGGCGGCACCAACACCGGCAAGACGTATTACGGGCTGCAGCGGCTGATGCGCGCCGAGACGGGGGTGTATCTGGCGCCGCTGCGGCTGCTGGCCCTGGAGGCCCAGGAGGCCATGCTGGATGGGGGCGTCAGCTGCGGGCTCTCCACGGGGGAGGAATCCGACCTGACGGAGGACGACACCCATTTGGCAGCCACCGCCGAAAAGGCGGATCTGGCCCAGTATTGGGATGCGGCGGTCATCGACGAGTGCCAGATGATCGCCGACCCGGTGCGGGGCTATGCCTGGACCCGGGCCATTTTGGGCCTGCAGTGCCCGGAGATCCACCTGTGCGCCGCCCCGGAGGCGCGGGACCTGCTGATCCGGATCGTCGAAAGCTGCGGGGACACGGTCACCGTGCAGGAGCACCGCCGCCGGGTGCCCCTGGTGTGCATGAATCAGCCGGTGGACTACCAGCGGGTCCAGCCGGGAGACGCGCTGATCACCTTTTCCAAGATCGGGGTGCTCTCCGTGGCGGAGGACCTGCGGCAAAACGGCAAGGAGCCGGCCATCATCTACGGGGCGCTGCCCTATGCCACCCGCCGCCGGCAGATGGAGGGGTTCCTCTCCGGGAAGATGCAGTACATTGTCTCCACCGACGCCATCGGCATGGGGCTGAACCTGCCCATCCGCCGGGTGATCTTCATGGAGACGGAGAAGTTCGACGGGATCCAGCGCCGGCCCCTGCGCCCGGAGGAGATCCAGCAGATCGCCGGACGGGCGGGACGCTACGGCATGTACCACTGCGGCTATGTGGGGGCCACCCAGGATCTCCACGTGATCCGGGCGGGACTGAACGCAGCCATCGAACCCCTGGAGCACGCGGTGGTGGGGTTTTCCGACCTGGTGCTGCGGGTGGAGTTCGACCTGCTGGAGGTGCTGACCGAGTGGAACAAGATGCCCACGGCGGAGCCCTATCGCAAGCTGGACATCTCCCGGTACATCGCGCTGATCACCAAGCTGCGGGAAATGGGCTTCGTGCTGACCAAGGAGCAGGAGCTGCGGGCCGCCAACGTGCCCTTTGACGAGACCGAGGAGCCCGTGCGGGAGCTGTTTTTTGAGCTGCTGCGGAAGTGGCAGCAGCAGGAGCCCCTGGATCAGCCGGGCTACCCGGAGGACGGGCCCACGCTGCCGGAGCTGGAACAATACTACCGCAAGCTGGACCTGTACTACTCCTTTGCCAAGGCCTTTGGCTGCCCGGTGGACGAGGACAAGCTCTATGATACCCGGCAGCGGGTGGCGGAGGAGATCAACCAGATCCTGCTCTACCGGCTGCGGAACAATATCCGGTTCTGCGACCGGTGCGGCCGGGCGCTGCCGCTGCACCACCGGGGCCGCCTGTGCGACGCCTGCTATGCCCGGACCCGCCGGCGGAACGGTTCCTGAGCAGAGGTGCGCGTCCCGGCCTTCCGCCGCGCCCGCCGGTCTGCCGGGCAGCAGACCGGCGGCTTTTTGCGCGCAAAAAGCGGCGCCCGTCGCCCGAAGGGAGGCGGGCGCCGGCGCGGCGGGGCCGGGATCATGATGCCATCAGCCGCAGGAGCAGGTCGGCCATGTCCTGGGGAGACTCCTGGGCGCCCCGGCGCAGCCAGTAAGACAGCACCGCGACGGTGCCGCTGTAAAAATACTCCAGGACGTAGGGCTGCCGACTGCCGAACTGTTCCAGGCCCGGCAGATGGAACCGCTGCACCGCCTGGGTCATGGCCTCCTGAAACGACCGGGAATCGTTGTTCACCAGCGCCAGAAATGCCGCCTGATGCTCCTGGACATAGCGGACCATGTAGACCATGTAGGTACGGAAAGCGTTCTCCCCCGCCAGGTGGTCCAGGCTGTGGGAGAGCTCCTCCACGGTCTTCGCCTGCAGCTCCTCGTACAGGACGAAGGGGTCGGCATAGTGGGCGTAAAAGGTGCTGCGGTTGATGTCCGCCTCTGCACAGATGGCCTTCACGGTGACGCTTTGCAGGGGCGTGGTCTGCAGGCAGCGGAGCATGGCCTCCTGGATCCGCTGGCGGGTCTTGCGCACTCTTCGATCTTCCGGCATGGAACGACCTCCAAAATCAATTTTCGTGTTTTCCAACACATGTGTACGATTTTGTGGGATAGCCCACAGTTTTCACAACATTGATGATTGATTTCCAACATTCGTGTATATTATAATGCGGACAGAAAGCAAAGTCAACCCCAAACCGAAAGGAGTCCTTTGACATGTCTGTAGAACGGTCTTATGCCACCGAGCCCGTTTGGAAATTGATCTTCAAGCTGTCCGTGCCGGTGGTGTTTATCACACTGGTGACCACCCTGTACAACATGGCCGACATGCTCTTCATCGCTCAGACTGGCGATCCCAACCAGATCGCCGCCGTGTCCCTGTCCAGTCCCGTTTTCATGCTGGAAATGGCCATGGGCACCCTCATCGGCGGGGGCGCCTGCGCGGTGATCTCCAGCTCCCTGGGTGCAGGAGACCGAACAAAGCTGCAGGCGGCCAGCTCCGGGGCGGCGGTGCTGACGCTGGCCGTGTCGGGGGTCCTGACCCTGCTGGTGACGGGATTCGCCGCTCCGCTGGCACGGCTGCTGGGGGCGGATGACGCCACCGCCGGATACACCGCGCAATATCTGTTTTGGCTGGGGCTGGGCGCCTTGCCTGCAGTCTTTTCCACTGCCTTTGCCAATGTGGTCCGGGCCGAAGGTGCGATCAAGATCGCGATGATCGCCAATCTGTCGGGCACGGTAGCCAATATGGTGCTGGATCCCCTGTTCATCTCCGGGCTGGGGCTGGGCGTGCGGGGCGCCGCTGTGGCCACCGTGCTGGGCAATCTGCTGGCCTCCGTGCTGCTGGTGCGCTACCTGCTGGGGAAACAGACCGCGCTCACCCTGTCGCCGCGGCCGGCACTGGCCCGGCCGGCTATGCTGGGGCGGATCGTGACGGTGGGCGCTGCCGGCGCCGTGACCAACCTGCTGGCCGGCTTTTCCAACCTTTTCACCAACCACATCTGGATGGAATACGGCCCGGAAGTGATCTCCGCCGCCAACATCGCGGGCAAAGCCACACTGATCTGCTGTATGGTGGTCATGGGCATCACCATGGGGGTCCAGCCGCTGCTGGCCTTCACCTGCGGCTCCGGCGACCGGGCCCGCCTGCGGGAGATCTGCCGGAAGACAGGCCTGCTCACCGTGCTGGTGGGCAGTGCCCTGACCGCCTGCTGCTTCCTGTTCCGCGGCCCGCTGGTGGGCCTGTTTACCGATGAAGCCTCGCTGGCGCCGCTGGCCCTGCACATTCTGCCCATCGGACTGGTGTCCATGCCGGTGTGCGGCCTCTATTACCTGGGCCTTTATGGGATGCAGGCCGCCGAACGGTCTGGCCCCGCTGCCTTTTTGGCGATCGCCCGGCAGGGCGTGCTGCTGGTTCCCATCTTCCTCCTGTTCCACGGGCTGTTCGGCCTGGAGGGGCTCTACTGGGCCGGTCCGGCTGCAGATCTGCTTTCCACTGGGCTGGCGGCCCTGCTGCTGGGAAGCCTCTTGCGGCAGCAGCCGGCTGCGGTGGGGGCCGGCAGGGTCACCCATCTGCCGGAAGACGACGGTGCGCAAAAGGCGGGATAGAGCGCAGAGCGGCGGAAGCGTAGGCCGCCGTTGACACGGTCCCGAGAACATGCTAGAATGGGATCAAACGAGAGGACGGTATGGAGGAGGCTGTTTCGGATGCATGTGCTCTGCGAAAAGGACCTGGCCCGCCAGCTGGAGACCGTGGCGACGCCGGTGCTCCGTCGGTATGAAAAAACCGGCAAGCTGGAAAACGGCATCTATTATGAGACGTATTTTCAGCCCGCGTCCCGGGGAACGGTGGTCATCAGCCACGGGTTTACCGAGGCCAGCATCAAATACCACGAATTCATCTACTATCTCCTGACCGCCGGGTACAGCTGCGCGGTGCTGGATCACCGGGGGCACGGCCATTCCCCCCGGCCCGGGCGCCACCCCAATGTGGTGCACATCAGCCGCTTTGAGGAATATGTGGAGGACCTGCACCGGTTCATGGAGGCGGTCGTCCTGCCCCAGGCCCCAAAGCCCCTGCTGCTGTACGGACATTCCATGGGCGGGTGTGTCGCCGCCCAGTATTTGGAAGATCATCCGGAGGTTTTTGCCCGGGCCGTGCTCAACGCACCCATGCTGGGCCTGCAGACCGGGGGGATTCCCGGCTGGGCAGGGGTGCTCCTGTGCCGGCTCAAGATCCTGCTGGGGCAGGGCGACCAGCGGGTGTTTTTCCACAAGGATTTTGACCCGGAGCCCGTTTTCGAGGAGGACTGTGCCACTTCCCGGGCCCGGTTCGACCACTATCAGGCGCTGCGCCGGGGGGATCCGGACCTGCAGACCAGCGCCGCCAGCTACAGCTGGACCAAAGAGGCGCTGCAGGCCGGAAAGAAAGCGCTGCGCCGGGCAGATCGGGTGACGGTGCCGGTCCTGCTGTTTCAGGCGGAGACCGACACCCTGGTGGATCCCGAAGCCCAGGCGGAATTCATCCAACGGATCCCAAATGGGCGGCTGGTGCGGGTCCCGGGTTCGAAGCACGAGATCTACCGCTCGGAGGATCCCATTTTGGAGACCTACTGGGATCAGCTGCTGGCGTTTCTGGCGGGATAAAACCGCTGGGCCACCGTCTCGCTGGGCGATGCCTTTGGCATCGCCCACTTTTTGCCCGCAGCGCAAAAAGCGTCCGGCCCCCTTTGGGGCCGGACGGCGAGACGGCGGGCAGCGATCCCCGCCCGCGAACGGTTCAAGTATCCAGCCGGGCATACCAAAGCGTATGCGTGGCCGGATCGTACTGAGCAAGCGTCACGTTCAGCGAATGCCGGTCGATCACAGGTCCCGTTTCCGGGGAGTCATCCCGCAGGAAATACCATCCGGCGGAAAGCTCCGGGAAAAACGCAGTCTTAAGGGGATCTTCTTCGACGATATAAGGACCGACCTGTCCGTTTGCCCGAAAGATCCCATAGGCCAGCACGCAAAACGCCTCCCCCGGCTGATCCTGCCACCCGGAGATCTTCGCAAAATCCGGCTCGTTCTCTTTCGGCAGCAGCAGCCGCGCCAGGGTGAGCCCGTCTCCGTGGAAGCCGCCGTGGCTGTTGGAACAGTGGACCACCTGCGCATTGGACAGGTCCAGGCCAGTCTCTGCGGCGATCCGTGTTTTCACATCCTCCCGCCCGATGCCGGAACACAGAAAAACCAGCAGCACAAACCAGCAGATCCAGTGCTTAATCATCTGAGTCCCTCCGATATTCCAACAGATCCCCGGGCTGACAGTCCAAAACGGCGCACAGCCTGCACAGGGTACTGAGCCGGATCGCTTTTGCCTTGCCGTTTTTCAGGATGGACAGGTTTGCCAGGGTGATCCCCACCCGGTTGGCCAGCTCTGTGACGGACATTTTCCGCTTGGCCAGCATGACGTCGATATTGATGATGATCCGGTCTTCCATACATTGCCTCCTAAATCGTCAGATCGTTCTCCTCCTGGATCCCTGCGGCCCGAAGCACCAGGTGCGCCAGCGCCTCACAGGCAGCAGCGATGAACAGGCCTACAAAATCCACCAGCAGAGACAGGAGAAAGACCCCCGGGTGACTCCAGTTGAGAAGGATAAACCCCACATTCCCCACAAAAAAGAGGGCGGCATCCACCAGTGCCAGTCGGGCGATGATGGCAAACCGGCGGGCGTTTTCCCGGGAAAAGGGCTGATCCCGCCCAATGGATCCCACGATCTGCCAGGCCAGTGCCAGCGCGGCATAGCAGGGCAGCGCCGTCAGCCAGAGGAAGATCAGCCAGGGCATTTTCGCAGGGGCATATTCCGGATTCGCCAGGGCAATGCCTTCCCCCAGCGAAGGGAAAAACCACAGGTACACGCCGGCTCCCACCGCTGCCAGACACAGCAGGCCCACCCGCAGGAACGGCGTCAGCTTTCTTGGATCGTTCCGCTTCATATTCATGACCTCCTCGCGCGTTTTGCGCTCGATTTGTCCTCAGTATACACCTGCCATTCCCGAGAGTCAAGATATTTTTATTGATTTACAATAAATTTTTTCTGCGATCCACCGTCTCGATTTTAGGACTTGCGGCTTTGCGCCCGGCGTGGTAGAATGAAGATATCCCCTCCACCAACCGCGAAAGGGCGTGAGAAATATGGATAAGCCGCTGCTGCTCAGCGCACAGACACTGCCCCCTCAGGCGCAGGAACGATTGGAAAAAGCCTTCCAGGTGCGCTGCGTCCCTCCGGGAGACCCGCGCTTCCCGGAGCTTCTTGCTCAGGCCATGGGGCTCATCCCCGGCGGTCTGCGGGTGGATGACGGCCTGCTGCAGCAAGCGCCGGAGCTGCGCATCGTCAGCACCGTCAGCGTGGGGTATGACAGACTGGACACCGATGCGCTGCGGCGCCGGGGGATCCTGGCAACGCACACGCCCAGCGTTCTGGACGACTCCGTGGCCGATCTGATCCTGGGGCTGATGCTGTGCACGGCCCGGCGCATCGCCGAGTTGGATCGCCGCGTCAAGGAAGGCCGCTGGAACGGCGCCGAAGGCAGCGCCCTGTTTGGCGTGGAGGTCACCGGTAAAACGGTGGGGATCATCGGGATGGGGCGGATCGGCCGAGCGGTGGCGGACCGCTGCCGGCTGGGCTTCTCCATGAACGTCCTGTACCACAACCGGCATCCCGTGGATTTCCCCGCCCGCTGGACGGACCTGGATACGCTTTTGGGGGAAAGCGATTTTGTGGTGGTGATGACGCCTCTGACGCAGGAGACCCGGGGCATGATCGGTCTAAAGGAGTTTCAGAAAATGAAGCGCACGGCCATCTTCATCAATGCCTCCCGGGGCGCCGTGGTCCGGGAACCCGACCTGGTCCGCGCGCTCCAGGAGGGGCTGATCTTGGGCGCAGGGCTGGACGTTTACCAGCAGGAGCCCATCGACCCCGCCGACCCGCTGCTGCAGTGTGCGCAGGTGGTGACCACGCCCCACATCGGATCCGCCACCCAGGAGACCCGCACCGCCATGGCGCTGCGGGCGGCAGAAAATCTCTTGGCCTTTGCCCGTGGGGAGCTGCCCCGGGACGTGGTCCCGGAACTGCGCCCAGCTGCGGGGATCGACGCCCCGCCCTGTGCGGAGCCCTGATTTTCCCAGTCCATCGGCCCGGGCGGATGCCCGGGTCCGCCAAAGCCCGGGCTTTGGCAAAATACAAACACGGAGGTCAAAACAATGGCACAAATTCCTTATGTAGAAGGCACCGGCAAGCTGACCACTTTGTATGTGGACGGAAAGCCCTTCTTTGCCCGAGCGGGCGAGATCCACAACTCCAGTTCCTCAGATCCCGCCTATATGGACGAACGGGTGTGGCCGGCCCTGCGGGACATGCATCTCAACTGCGTCGTGGCGCCCATTTATTGGGAATGTGTGGAACCGGAGGAGGGCACATTCGATTTCTCCCTCATCGACAGCCTGCTCAGCCAGGCCCGCCGGGAGCAGGTGCGCCTGGTGCTGCTGTGGTTCGGCCTGTGGAAAAACAGCGCCTCCAGCTACATTCCCAGCTGGGCCAAGCTGGATTCCACCCGCTTCCCGGTGGTGCAGGCTCCCGGCGGGGTACTGCCCCATTTCATCAATGGCCTGCCCCACCGCATCGTCACCCCGCTGAGCGCCGCCGCGGTGGCTGCGGACGCCAAGGCGTTTTCCGCCGTGATGGCCCACCTGAAGGAGACCGACCCCGAGCACACCGTCATTGCCGTGCAGGTGGAAAATGAGATCGGCATCGTCGGCTGCGCCCGGGACTATTCCCCCACTGCGGAAGAAGCCTTTGCCCAGGCGGTGCCCCAGGCGCTGCAAGACGCCCTGGGAGTGTCCGGCACCTGGTCCGAAGCTTTCGGGCCCGACGCGGAAGAGACCTTTATGGCCTGGCACTACGGCCGGGCCGTGGAGCAGATCGCCGCCGCAGGCAAAGCCCAGCTGGGTCTGCCCATGTATGTCAACGCCTGGCTGGAGCAGGCGCCCTGGACCCCCGGCACCTATCCCTCCGGCGGACCCCAGTTCAAGATGCACAAGATCTGGCGGGCGGCGGCTCCCTCCATCGACTGGTTCGCTCCGGACATCTATGTGGATCACTACCGCCAGGTCTGTGACGAGTACGCCTCCGACGGCAACCCGCTGTTCATCCCCGAGGTGCGCAACAGCGCCGATGCCGTGGCGTTCTATCTGTATGCCGTGGGCGCCCACAACGCCCTGTGCTTTGCCCCCTTCGGCGTGGAGGATATGACCGGCCGGAACCAGGGCCTTGATGAGGAGACTTTGGCCGTGCTGAACATTTCCAGCGAGGCCATGCGCACCGGCGGCAGCGCCGGCGCTCTGCTGGGCGATGTGTACCAAAAGGTGGCCGGGATGGAGGAGCTGATCTACACCGCCCACCGGGAAGGCCGCATCCATGGCTTCCTGGACGGCGGCGAACGGACCCAGACCGTCCATTTGGATGGCCTGGATCTGACCTTCTCCTTCGGCGGCGCCAACCCCTTTGCCCCCCGTCCCAAGGGCCAGACCGCTGCCGGCGGCCTGGTGATCCAGCTGGCTCCGTATCAGGTGCTGATCCTGGCAACGGGCTGCACCGTCAGCTTCTCGCTCCCCGAAGGGGAAGCCGGAGGCCTGGAGATCCTTCGCAAGGAGGAGGGCACCTTCCAAAACGGCCGGTGGGTCCGCGGCCGGATCCTCAACGGAGACGAGCAGTATATGAACACCTTCGGCCAGCCCGCCGAGATGCAGCTGTTCACCTTCTACCGGTACGAATGATCCCTTCTGAAAACGCAGAACAGGCCCGGCGAAAGCCGGGGCGTCATAAGAAAGTTTTATCAAATTTTGCAGGGACGGCATGATTTTGGTCATGCCGTTTCCTGCTTTTCCTGTTCCATCAGCTTATCCAGCGGGATATAGCCCACAAGATCGTACT
>CANRPD010000048.1 GCA_947632385.1 uncultured Clostridia bacterium
GCCGACGGCAGAAACGGCATATTCGTGGCGGAAGACGGCGGCCGCGTGGTGGGCTATGTGCACCTCACGGAATACCGGCTGCTCTACGAAAAGCCTCTCATGAACATCATGGGCATCGCCGTGGCCCTGGCGTACCGCCGCCAGGGCATTGGAAAGGCCCTGCTTTTGGCCGCGGAGGATTGGGCCCGAGCGTCCAAGGCGGCAGGGGTGCGGCCCACTTCCGGGGAGACCCGGGTGGGAGCCCATGCCTTCTACCGGTCCCTGGGATATGCGGGCACCAAAATGCAGCTGAACCTCAGGAAGATGTTTGACTGATCGGCTCAATCGTTTTATGCGATCTCCCCCGCCCCAGGCGGGGGAGATACTCTCGCGTCAAGGCTTTCTCCATCTGCGGAAGAAGATCGTACCAGTCAACCGCCGGTTGTGCCCAAATCCACCGCCGGTTCAGCAGAGCCCGCCGTGCCTCAACGGTCGGTCGCTGTACAGGGGCGCGGCAGCATGGTATGCTTTTCTCACCAAAAAAGCAAGGAGGCTCTCTGATGAAAGAATTGATGATCCTGGGGACCTTTCACTTTGAAAGCCAGGCGGACGCCAACCACCTGAGCGATGCCGAACGGGAAAAGCTGGCCGCCCGGCGGGACGAGGTCGCTCAAATTGCCGAGAAGCTGGCGGCATACCGCCCCACCAAGCTGTTTGTGGAGTGCGAAAAATCCCACCAGGCAGCGCTGGATCAGCGCTATCGGGCATACCGGACCGGCGGTTCCGATCCCATCAACGACGAAGTGGCGCAGATCGGGTTCCGGCTGGCCCAGAGGAGCGGCATCGGCCCCATCGCCATCGACTGGATGGAGCGGGGCGCCGCCACCCGGCCCTATGGGGAGATCGCGGAGCGGCTGGAACAGGACCCGGCGCTGCACCGGGAGCTTGCCCCCTATACGGACTTCCCGGTGGACTTGACGCGGCCGGTGCTGGACAATCTCCGGGCGCTCAATGGGAAGGAATATGTGGACGCGCAGAAGGCATTTTATGTAAACTTGGCACGTCTGGGCATCGAAGACTACTTCGGCATGGGGTGGCTCATCTGGTGGTACCAGCGGAACCTGCACATCTTCGGGAACCTCTCCGCCCAGCTCCAGGAAGGGGACCGGGGGCTGCTGCTCATCGGCGCGGCCCACAAGGGCATTTTGGAGGAGTTCTTCGCCGACAGCAAGACCGGTTCGCTGGTCGATCCCCTGGAATACCTGGTCTGAGCATCCGATGGGGCGGGCTGTAAAATGCAGTTCACCTGAAAAAGTTGTAGGAATGGTTCATTTCGGCCTGTCTCCAAACGGAGGCGGGCTGTTCCGTTTCTCGGACAAAAACTTGTCGATACGGTTGTAATTTGTCCGTTCATTTGATACAATGTACATGTTCGTGGCGAAAGAGATCTGTTCGCGGACAAAAAACACGAGAAAACGGAGGAAAACCAATGAAAAAACTCGTATCCGTTTTGCTTGTGCTGGCCCTCATTTTTACGCTTATCCCGATGGCTGCAAGTGCTGCAACCGAGGGGGGGGGGTACCCCCTGTCCGACGGGACACTGACGGAGGTCAGCCCCGAGGATGAGATGACCAGCTCAGGCGGAACGACCGCAAACTCCGCGCTGTATGCGCTGCTGGAAAAGGAAAATCACCGGGCCTATGTGGTGGGCAGTGACGACCTGTTTCGGCCCAGCACCCCCATGACCCGGGCGGACACGGCGGCGATGATCTGCGCTCTCCTCAAGGAGAAGCCCGCGCCGGAGGGCACCGCTTTTCCGGACGTGTCCCCGGAGGCGTGGTACTATGAGCAGGTCCAGACGCTGGCACAGCTCCATGCCGTCAATGGATATCCGGACGGGACCTTCGGTCCCAGCAGGAACATCAACCGCGCGGAATTCGTGACCATCCTCTCTCAATTCGCAGAGCCTGGGGGAGAGATGATCTCCCCGTTCCCGGACGTGTCGGAGGAGTACTGGGCATATGAGGCCATCTGTAAAGCGGCAGCCAGGCAGTGGATCACTGGGTACCCGGATGGGACGTTCGGCCCGGACAACAACATCACCCGTGCGGAGGCAGTGACGATCCTCAACCGCGTACTGGGCCGCGTGCCGGACCGGGAGGTTCTGGATACGGCGGATGCGGGCAAAAAAATGATGCGATTCACCGACCTGGATTTGAACTACTGGGCATATTACGAGATCATGGAAGCGGCGGTCTCCCATACCCATACGGTGAGCGATCTGGGAACGGAACAGTGGGGAGAATATATCGTTCCCCAGGCCAGCCGTGCGCCCGGGTATCACGTGATCGACGGGGAGCTGTATAAGGTCCAGGAAAACGGTCTGTACCTACACAGCGAGACGGACGGCGTGCTGGAGTTTTCCGGCTCCGGGCGATACACCACAGGGGATCCGGTTCTGGATCAGAAACTGACGAACATCGTGCGTACCTATACGTCGCAGGGCGGGAGCCAGGCGGAAAATTTCCGGCGGCTGTACCGGTATGTGTGCGACAATTTCCGCTACATCAATCGGGGCATTTTGGAGGATGGCGACACCGGGTTCGAGAACACCTGGGCCCTGCAGATGATCAACACCCGGGGCGGGAACTGCTACAATTTCGCGTCGCTGACGACCCTGCTGGCCCGGAAAATGGGCTATCAGGCTGTAGCGCGCTCCGGGATGGTGCTTTTGCCCTGGAACTATGGATATCTCCATCACGGCTGGTGTGAGGTCACCGTGGGCAATACGGTGTATTTCTGTGATTCTCAGGAAGAAGGGACCTCCGGGCGAGCAAACGGATACAAGTGGAATCTCTTCATGCGGCGATATGATGAGATCCCCAACTCCCGCAGCTATCCCCACTATGCCATTTCCGGCAAGAAGTTGAACTGATCGGCCCTTTGGATCGCTTTTGTATTTTCTCCTGGGAAGCGGGGCATGCTCTTTTCAAACGGAAAAGGAGGCATGCCCATGCGACCGTCCGACCTGGAGCAGATGGACCGGGAGACCCGGCGGTATTTCGAATCCCTGCCTGCGGTGCTGCGAGAGCAGCTGATGCAGAGCAGCGTGCGGATGACCACCCGGGAGCAGCTGGAGAGCTACTGCGTGAACGTGCTGCGGGGCGGCGAGCCCCGCCGGAGCTTTTGAAAACGAATCACCGGGAGGACCCCCACGCATGGGATCCTCCCGGTGATTTTTTGCGAAGGCAAGCGGTCATTCCCGCACCAGGATCTCCGTCACCTCGCCGATGAACATCCGGTGCAGGTCCCCGGTGGGGTAGTTGCGCTCCAACACGGCAGGGTCCGTGAAGCACCCCGCCTGCAGGTCCTGGTGATAGAGCTTTCTGCACAGCAGCACCAGCCGGGCCTGGGCATAGTAGGGGGCCGGCCGGTCAAAGCAGGGGGTGAGGCCGGTCTCCTTCTCCTTGTCGGTGTCCCGGCCGGACCGGGTGCCGCACAGGTTCAGGGCCGGGCGGTAGGACTCGTCGAACACGCACAGGGAGTAGCAGTCGCTGCTCTCCAAAAAGCCCAAGGTGTACCGCTGGGGCCGGACGTAGATGGTGGAGACATATTTGCCCCACAGTTCTCCCAGACCGCCCCAGCTGGCGGTCATGGTGTTGTGCCGGGCTTGGGTGCCGGCGGTGATGAGCATCCAGTCCTTGTTGATGAGGGTGAACACGTTCTCTGGAAATTCTTCGGGGGTGATGCTGCGAAATGCCATGGAGACATCCCATCCTTTCGGTGATTCTGCTCTCATTATACGGCTTTTTTCCGAAAAAAACAATCCCGCTCAAAATTTCTCCAGCCCGTTTACTCTTCTCCCAAAACATGCTATGATAGCCCTAGGCTTTTCCAGAGCCAACCCAGAATCAGGAGGAGACGCAAATGTATACCTTCGACCGTGCATCCTACGAAGCCCGCACCGCGTGGTTCCGAGACGCCCGCTTCGGCCTGTTCATCCACTGGGGCCTGTATGCCATCCCCGCCCGGGGAGAGTGGGTCCGCAGCCAGGAGCGCATCCCCAAAGAGGCCTATATGCGCTATTTCAACGAGTTCGATCCCGTGGATTTTGACCCCAAGGCTTGGGCCCGGGCGGCCCGGGAGGCCGGCATGCGGTATGTGGTCCTCACCGCCAAGCACCACGACGGCTTCTGCCTGTTCGACAGCAAGCTCACCGAGTTCAAATCCACCAACACCCCCTGCGGCCGGGATCTGGTGGCCGAGTATGTGGAGGCCTTCCGGGCCGAGGGCCTGAAGGTGGGCTTCTACTACTCGCTGCTGGACTGGTACCACGAGGACTACCCCCATTACGGCGACAACCACCACCCTATGCGGGACGACCCCGCCTATTCCAACGAGGGCCGGGATTTCGACCGGTATCTGGACTATCTCCACGGCCAGGTGCGGGAGCTGTGCACCAACTACGGCAAGATCGACCTGATGTGGTTCGACTTCTCCTACGACAACCCGGACCGCCCCATGAAGGGCGAGACCTGGCGGGGCAGCGAGCTGGTCTCCATGGTGCGTTCCCTCCAGCCCGGCATCCTCATCGACAACCGCCTGGAGGTCAGCGGCGAGGGCGGCTTCGGCTCCCTGTGGGCCTGCGACCCCAAGCCCTACCACGGGGATTTCGTCTGCCCCGAGCAGATCATCCCCCCGGCGGGGATCCAGGACGTGCAGGGCCGGGACATGATCTGGGAGGCCTGCATCACCATGAACAACAACTGGGGCTATGCCAAAAACGACCGGCACTTCAAGCCCGCCTCCATGCTCATCAAAAAGCTGGTGGAGTGCGTCAGTAAGGGCGGCAACCTGCTCTTGAACGTGGGCCCCGATGCCCGGGGCAATTTCCCGCCCCAGTCTCTGGAGATCCTCCGGGACATGGGCGCCTGGATGCAGCAGAACAGCGAGAGCATCTACGGCTGCGGCAAGGCGGGCATGGACAAGCCCGATTTCGGCCGCATCACCCGCCGGGGCAACACCCTCTACTATCACCTGTTTGAAAACACCGTGGGCCCGCTGCCCCTGCTGGGCCTGCAGGAGTCCGACATCGACGCCATGCGGATGCTGGCCACCGGGGCGGAGGTCCCGCCCGCCGGCACCTGGATCCGCTCCAACTACCCCGACCTGGCCTTTGCCGACCTGGGTCCCGATCCCGTCCTGCCCGACCCCGTGGACACCGTCCTCAAGGTGGTCCTGAAGGAGGAACCGTGAGCCGCCTGCTGGAGGTCTGCGTAGACAGCCTGGAGTCTGCCGCCGTCGCCGCCCAGGCGGGTGCCCACCGGCTGGAGCTCTGCGCGAACCTGGTCATCGGCGGCACCACCCCGTCTCCGGCCTTTCTCCGGGCCGTCCGGCGGGAGACCGGCCCGCCGGTGCGGTGCTTGCTGCGCCCCCGCGCCGGGGATTTCCTCTACACTCCGGCCCAGTTCGACCTGCTGCTGGAGGAGGGCGAATCGCTGCTGGCCGCCGGCGCGGAGGGCCTGGTCACCGGGTTCCTCACCCCGGAGGGGGACCTGGACCTCCCCCGCCTGGCCCGGGTCCGGGACCTGTGCCGCCGGTACGGCGCCCGGCTGACCCTCCACCGGGCCTTTGACCTCTGCCGGGACCCCTTTGCAGCCCTGGCCCAGTGCCGGGAGCTGGGGGTGGACACGGTGCTCACCTCCGGTCAGGCAGACCGCTGCTTGGACGGCCTGGAGCTGCTGGAGGCCCTGTTCCCGCTGGCCGGCCCCGTGGAGCTGCTGCTGGGCGGCGGCATCGACGGGCCCGCCATCCGGCAGATCCGGGCGCGCATCCCGGCGGCCGCGGCCTTCCACATGAGCGGCAAGGTCGCCGTGGACAGCCCCATGCGGTACCGTCGGCCCGGGGTGTCCATGGGCTTGCCCGGCCTGTCGGAGTACACCCTCTACCGGGCGGATCCCCTCCGCCTGGCCCAGGCGAAGGAGGCCCTTGTATGAATTTTTACGGTTCCCTGGCCCCTCTGGCCCGCACCCTGTGGCAGGAGCGCCTGTCGGCGCTGCCGGGGCTTTCTCCGGCGGACCGTTTCCTCGCCGCCCTTTCCGGGGACGAGCGCACCGCCCTCACCTGGTTTTTCGCCGTGCTGCCTCCCACCGACCTCACCGAGTACGGCCCGGAGTTCTTCCTCCGGCACTACCGGTTCGCCTGTGGGCTGCGCAGGGCCTACCCCTGGTGCGCCGCCCTGCCGGAGGGGGAGTTCCTGCTGTACGTGGCCTTTCCCCGGGTGAACAACGAGGAGCTCTCCGACCCACGCCCGGACATGGAGGCCCAGCTGCGGCCCCGGGTGGCCGGCCTCTCCCTGCCCGAGGCCATCTTAGAGGTCAACCGCTGGTGCGCCCAGCAGGTGACCTACCGCTCCACCGACGACCGCACGGCTTCGGCCCGGCAGGTGGGGGAGGCGGGCTTTGGCCGGTGTGGGGAGGAGTCCCTCTTTGCGGTGACGGCCCTGCGCTCGGTGGGCATTGCCGCCCGGCAGGTGTACGCCCCCTGGTGGTCCCACTGCGACGACAACCACGCCTGGGTGGAGGCCTTTGACGGCGAACGCTGGCGGTTTTTCGGCGCCTGCGAGCCCGAACCCCGCCTGGATATGGGCTGGTTCCCCCCGGCGGCCGCCCGGGCCATGGTGATCCACACCCGCACCTTTTGCCCGGATCCCCGGGCCGAAGGGCTGTTTTTCCCCGACGCCCGCCCCGAAGACCGCTTTTTTGAAGACGGCAAGCGGTTCCAGCTGGTCACCGGCCGGTACGCCGCCACGCGCCCCTTCACCGTCACGGTGCGCACCCCCGCCGGGGAGCCAGTGCCCGGGGCCCGGGTGCGCTTTGCTGTCCTGAACATGGGGGTGTATCGCTCTGTGGCGGTCACCGCCACAGATGCCCAGGGCCGGGCAGTCCTGCGGCTGGGGCTCGGCAGTATAAAGCTCATCGTCTTTACAGAAAAACCCAGTCGATACGAGGCTTTACTGGATACTGCAAAGTTAGAAGCCTTTACAGTTGTTTTGCCCGAATCCCCCTCCGCTCCGGTCTCACCCTCTGCGGCTCAGACCTTCGCGCCTCCCGCCGGTTCTCCCCCTGCCGGGCCGGTCCTCACCCCTGCAGAGCGAGCCGCCCGCCGCCGGACCCTGGAGGAGGCCGCTGCTGCCCGGGCCGCCCGGCCTGGGGTGCCCGTTCCCCACGATCTGACCCCCGCTGAGCACCAGGTCTGGGCGACCCTGTCCGAAAAGGACCGCTCCTTCCCCGTGGATCCCCAGGTCCTCCGGGACGCGGCCACCGCCGCGCCCTTTTCTGCCGACCTGCTGGAGGAGCTTTTTGCCCCTGCGGTGCTGTGCCCCCGCCTGGCCACAGAGCCCCTGCGCCCCTGGCGGCAGGCGCTGCTCCACCGGCTCACCCCCCAGCAGCGGCAGGCGTTCGTCCGCTCGCCCGCCGCCGCCTGGGACTGGATCACCGACCGCTTTTCCGTCCTGTCCACCCACACCGACGTCACCGCCTCGCCCCTGGCGGTGCTGGACCTGCAAGCCGGCAGCCCGGCGTCTTTGGCGGCGCTGTTCGTGGCTGTGTGCCGGTGCCTGGGGGTCCCCGCCCGGGTGGACCCCTGCTCTCCCGTCCCCGAGTACAGACAAAACGGCACTTGGCGCCCCGCCGACGGCCGCCCGGCCGCGCCCTTTGTTTTCCAGGCGGGCCGGGTCCCCCTGGCCCTTTCCCGCCTGGGTGAGCCCGACCGGCTCGTGCTCACTGTCCCGGCGGGCGCTTCCCGCTCGGTGGCGCTGCCTCCGGGAGCCTACCGTCTCACGGCGGTGGAACGCCTGCCCTCCGGCGCGCAGCAGGTCTCGGAGCGCCTCCTGGAGAGCCCCCGGGACGCCGGCCCCTGGACGCTGGACCTCCCCGCGCCTCCGCTGGAGAGCCTCTTTTCCGATTTTTCCCTGCCCGATTTTGCCCTCACCGATCCTTCCGGCCAGCTTTGCCCGGCCCTGGAGCCCCTCTGCCTGGTGGCCTGGCTGGAGCCCGGCCGGGAGCCCACCGAGCACCTCCTCCTGGAGCTGCTGGACTGGTCCGACGATCTGCGGCAGTTGAACTGCCCCCTCCATCTGGTGGTGGAGGATGGTTCCGCCGGCTCGGACCCCACCCTCCGGCGGGTGCTGGAAAGCGGCCTGCCGGTGCGCCTGTGGCAGGCGCCCCTCGAAACCGAGGAGCTCCTGGCCCGGCGGACCTTCCTGGAGCCTGGCCGCCTGCCCCTGTTGCTGCTGGTGCGCGGCGGCGCCCGGTGTCTCTTCGCAGCGGCGGGGTACCGGGTGGGCTCGGTGGCCTTGGCGGCCCGCCTGTTTGCTGCGGCGCCCGCCCTGTGAGGAAACCCCCAGCCCCACCCCCGGCCGGGGCCTGCGGCCCCCGCCGGGCTTTCCCGAGGGGAAAGCCCGGGCCGGCTGCGCCGGCGGCCGGGGGCAGGCCCGCAGACACCCACCCGAAGCAAAACAACCGCAAAAAAACAGGCGGGGCGCTTGCCCTGCCTGTCTTTTTTGGTGTGTTTTTGCTTAGGCCAGAGAACCCATGGGATCCCAGGGCTTCAGCTGGATGGGCTCCGCGTCGTAGGCGGCGGAGAGCTCCGGGGTCAGGTACTTCCGGTTGATGACCGCCTGGTACACGAACTCGTCGAACCATTTGGCGCTCATGACGTAATATCCCTTGTTGCCGGCCTGGTCGCCCCAGCTGTTCTCGATCTTCCACCGGTCGGGCTTGCCGTCCGCGCCGAAGTTCACGCCGGTGATGACCATGGCGTGGTTCATGGCGCTGTCCCGGTGATCCAGCCGCTGCTCCTTGGTCAGGCCGAAGGTCAGCCCGCCCAGCAGCTCGCCGTAGTGGAAGGAGTCGATATCCCACACGCCGCCGGCCCGGTCGGAATACTTGCCGCAGTCGCTGCCGAACCACACGGGCTCGCCATCCTTCATCTGCTGGACGATGAGCCCCTTCAGGGTCTCCATGTCCACGTTCAGATACTTGATGCTGCCGCCCACCACGTTGCCCAGGTACTGCACGGTGTAGCTCTTGTTGAAGGGTTTGTCCTGGGTGGGCCCGTTGATGACGCTGATGTAGTCCTCGATCTTTATGCCCACGTACTTCTCATAGAAGCTCTGGGGGGTCAGGCCCCGGTCCACGTGGTAGTTCTTGTCCTTGTCCACATACTCAAAGTCGAAGGTCTCCACCGGCTTGCCGAAGCAGATGCACAGGGCGTTGTACATCTCGCCCAGCATCTCCTCCTTGCGGGCCTGGGGGCACTGCCCGGCGTTCACCAGGGCCCGCAGCTCGATGGCGTATTCCCGCAGCTTGGAGTTGAGCATCTGGGTCATGCCGCCGGTGTGGCTGGACTGATACGTTTCCGGCATGGCGGAGATGGGCACCACGCCGTATTTTTTGATCAGGCTGACGATCATATCCCACTGGCCGCCGTCGTTGAGGCCGGAGAGGATCCAGTTCACGGTGCGGTCGTCGGGGGGCAGCTGGGCGGTGTCGATGATGGACTCCAGGAAGTAGTTGATCTTCTCAAACTTGTCCCAGAAGGCGATGTAGTTCTGCGAGAGCTCCACCTTCTCGGTGTTGCACTTCTCCGAAACGATCTCCCGCAGCACGTTCATGCCGGCAAACAGCCAGCAGCGGCCGCTGGCCTGCTGGTTGGTGACGCCGTGGGTCTTCAGGTCGATGGAGAATTTCATCTCGTTCTTCGCCGCGGCGAACACGTCGCAGGCGGCTTCCGCCAGGGCCGTCTTGGAGAGGGCGATGGAAAGGGTCCGGAGGCTGGGATCGCTGTCGTACTGCTTGCTGAACTTGGCGATGAGCTCCGGGGTGATGGGCTTTGCGTTTTGCATGGAAGGTCTCTCCTTTCAGGGGGTTGATGGGCTTTCGTTCAGGGATATGATACCACCCCCCGCGGGAAGAATCAACGGTAAACTTCTACAACTTTCGACCCTCCCCGCCCGCAACTTTCGTTGGAAACCCCCTGTTCCTCTCCCGGGGGACCCGAAAAAAATCATTTTTCCGTTGACTTTCCGCCCCAAACCCCTATAATGGGATTGTACGTAATTATTACCTATGGGAAAGGCAGGCACACAGTATGCAAGTAGACGGCAATCGGCAGTTCGAGCTGCTGGAAAAGATCGGTTTCGTGCGCATGTCCGGCACGGCCGAGGAGCTCAAAGCGGCGCACATCCTCATGGATGAGATCCGCACCATGGGGCTGGAGCCCCGCCTGGAGCCCTTCGAGGTCCACTACGGCAAGATCAACACGGCCAAGTTCGCCGTGACCCAGCCGGAGTACCGGGAGTACACCGTCACCGGGTACCGGTGCGCGGGCTGCACCGCCCCCGGCGGCGAGGAGCACGAGTTCATGTACCTGGAGCAGTACGATGACGTCATGCTCCAGAAGGCCAAGGGCAAGTTCGTCCTCATCAACGGCCGCATGACCGTGGACGACTACAAGAAGGTCTATGCGGCGGGCATCGCCGGCTTCATGACCATGGGCGGCACCGTCATCGACGAGGTGGAGAAGACCGACCTGGATACCCGCACCATGCGGGATTCCATGCGGGAAGTGGGCGTGGTGCCCGCCTTCCACATCCGCATGACCGACGCCCTGGAGATCCTGAAATCCGGCGCCACCAAGGTGAAGATCGAGCTGGACACCGAGGCCACCACCCACACCTCCAACAACGTGGTGGTGGAGATCCCCGGCACCGAGCATCCCGACGAGATCATCGACGTGGGCGCCCACTACGACAGCGTGGAGTTCTCCTCCGGCGTGTGGGACAACGGCGCCGGCTCCGTCACCATCATGGAGATGCTGCGGTTCTTCGCGGAGAATCCCCCCAAGCGCACCCTGCGCTTCATCTGGTTCGGCTCCGAGGAGCTGGGCCTGCTGGGCTCTCACGCCTATGTGAAGCAGTACGCCGACGAGCTGGACAAGCACCTGTTCATGATCAACGTGGACGTGGGCGGTTCCGTGCTGGGCGGCAACATGGCGGTCTGCACCTCCGACGAGGGCCTGTGCAAGTACGTAGAATACCTGGCCAAGGAAGTGGGCTACTCCACCTCCGTGCGCAACGGCATCATGTCCAGCGACTCCACTCCCTTCGCCGACAAGGGCATCCCCGCCCTGAACTTCGGCCGCGGCGGCCGCGGCCCCGGCATGGGCTTCATGCACACCCGCTATGACATGATCTCCCTCATCAGCCCCCAGGCCCTGCAGGTGGTCACCGAGTTTGCCGTGACCTTTGCGGACCGCGTGGTGAACGCGGTGGTGTTCCCGGTGCCCCGGACCCTGCCCCAGAACATCGTGGACCAGGTGAACAAGTACCTGAACAAGAAGCCTGAGAAGAAGGCTTAAACCCCAAAAAGCGGCTCTTCGGGGCCCTTTTCGGCCGGAGATCGGCACCCACGTGCCGGTTTCCGGCTTTTTTTGTCTTTCCGGCCCCTGCCGGGGCATGGCAAGTCGCGCCGCGCGCGGTCCCCGCGCTTTACGCCTACTGGAACAAAGTGAGCCGTCGCGCCCGGTCCGTGCCCGGACGGGGCAAGTCGCGCCCCAGAACCTACTCTTTTCAAATGAGTCGTCGCGCCCGCTGGTGGCCCGGCAGGCCAAACTCGCGCCTTGGTTTCTTCAAACAATCGGCAACCCGTCGCGCCCGCCAGTCCGCAAAGCCCGCTCGATTGCATCCGCCCAGCGGCCCAAAGCCCATTTTACCCCACCAAAAAATTTCATCTCGCCCGCCCCACCCACCTCCCCCGTCTCGCCGCCCGCGCCATCCGGCGCAGGCGCTTTTGCTCCGCAAAAGGGAGCGCGGGAAAAGTTCATTCCCGCGCCCGCGAGACGGCCCCCAGCGCCTACAAGCAATCAGTGAATCGTCGCGCCCACTAGTTTACATAATTCAAGATTCACACCACCCAACCTGCCCTGCAAACCCGTTACCCCGGCCCATTTCCGCCCCAACCCCTTCCCGTCGGGTTCCGGCCCATTTTTTAGCCCTTCCGGCCCACTTCCGGTATGGTTCCGACCCTGTTTTTGCCCGTTCCCGACATTTGTTCAAATATGAACAAATTGTAAATTTTAAATTATTTTCAAAAAAGTTTCCCTCCACAGGGAAACTTTACCCCTTTTAATAGGGGATATATGGAGGGGTTCGTAGCCGAACGGGCTAAGTCGCGCCTCGCGCGTTCCGCGCTGACACGTGCTAGAAAGTGGTGGGTCGTCGCGCCCGCCGGTCCGTGGCCGGACTGGCCCAGTCGCGCCTCGCGCGTCCCGCGCTGATTGCTATAAAAATCAAAGCAAGCCGTCGCGCCCTTGAATCCGCACAAACCGCGAAACAAAGGCCGGCAAAAACCTCAACCTGCACGTTTCTCACCAAAACCCCTGCTTTTCCTGCTCCGACCCGCTCAATTCCGCCTTTGAACGTGCTGGATCCGTTTCCGCCCCACCAAAAAAACTCATCTCGTCCGCCCACCCGCCTCCCCCGTCTCGCCGCCTGCCTGCGGCAGGCGCTTTTGCTCCGCAAAAGTGGGTCCGTGCCCGGACGGGGCAAAGCCGCACCACAGAGCCTACTGGAAAAAGGTGGGTTGTCGCGCCCGTCCGTTTGCAATGCCGGAAAGTGGCCCCGCCCTCCGGCCCCCGCGAGACGGCCCGCCGCCTGCGCACTCCCCGAAAATGCACGAACCCTGCAAGATCCCCCCGGAACCCTGCACGAACCCCGCCCCACCCCGGCGGAAAACGCCCCAAAACCCGTTCATACTGTAGGTTTGTCAATGATATTGGACAGTGGAAGGGAAAGGATTAGAGAAGAAAGAGAGGAGTTTCTCACGAGGGG
>CANRPD010000049.1 GCA_947632385.1 uncultured Clostridia bacterium
CCACCCCCTCCCACCCGAAAGGAGCGATCCCATGAACATCCACATGCGCGAAGCGACCCGGGCCGACATCCCCGCCCTGGACCGGGTGATGCAGGTCATCAGCGACGGCCCCGCCGACCCCGAAAAGGTGGCCCCCCTGCTGGACAAGATCCAACGAGACCCGGACAAATACCTGGTGGTGGCGGAGGACGCCGACACCGGGACCCTGTGCGGCAGCCTGCTGGGGGTGGTGTTCGAGGACATCTGCGGGGACTGCCGCCCCATCCTCCTGGTGGAGAACGTGGCCGTGCTGCCCGAATACCAGCGCAAAGGCGTGGGCCGGGCCCTCTTCCGGGAGGTGGAGCGCTGGGCAAAGGCCAAGGACTGCCACTACGAGATCCTGGTCTCCGGGATGCAGCGGCTGGGCGCCCACCGGTTTTACCGGGCCCTGGGCTTTGAAGAGGTCAAGGGCTTCAAAAAGTACTGGCTGGGCGAGTAAAGAAATTTTTAAAAAAATTTTTCTCTGGCGACAGGCTTCAACAAAAACCGCCGCCGAGCCGTGGTAGAATGACAGCCGTAAGGAGGGGACGGCAGGATGTTTACCAAGGACAAGCTCAGGCTCGTTCGGCTCCCGGTGGACCGGATCCTGCCCAACCCTGCTCAGCCCCGCAAGGACTTTCCCCCCGAGGAGCTGGACAGCCTGGCCCAGAGCATCCGGGAGAACGGGCTGCTGCAGCCCGTCACCGTGCGCCGGGAGGCCGGGACCTACGTCCTCATCGCGGGGGAGCGGCGGCTGCGGGCCTGCCGCCAGCTGGGCATGCGGGAGATCCCCGCCCTGGTCACCGACCGGGAGGCCGAGGACAGCGCCGTGCTGGCCCTGCTGGAAAATCTCCAGCGCAGCAACCTGCACATGTTCGAGCAGGCCAACGCCATCGTGAATCTGCTGCGGGAGTGGCAGATCACCCAGGAGGAGGCCGCCCGGCGGCTGGGGATGAGCCAGTCGTACCTGGCCAACAAGGTGCGGCTGCTGAAGCTGACCCCCCAGGAGCAGGAGGAGGTGCTGGAGCACCACCTCACCGAGCGCCACGCCCGGGCCCTGCTGCGCATCGACGACAGCAGCCTGCGGCAAAAGGTGCTGGCCGCGGTGATCCGTCAGGGACTCAACGTGGCCCAGACGGAAGCGCTCATCGAAACGGCCCTGCGGCCCCGGCAAATGGGCCCGGGCCCCAAGCGGACCTTCGTGGCCAAGGACATCCGGCTGTTCATGAACACCATCGACCACGCCGTGGACGCCATGAAGACCGCCGGCATCGCCGCCGAGAGCCGCCGCCAGGAAACGGACGACTACATCGAGTGCATCGTCCGGATTCCCAAATTCCATCGCGTACAAGTTTGACCCATTCCCTTATTCATTTCCCACAGGAAAGAGAGCCGAGGCCCACCGCCTGGGCTCTTTTTCCGTTTTGGGACGGTTTGGCGTTTGCGGAAAGCCGCCGGCCGCCGCCGCGGTCCGCGCCCCGTAGGGGCGCGGACCCAGGCGTTCCCCGGCGGGGAACGCCTGCCGGGCGCAGCCCGGCGCGGCGGCGGGGTGGGGCGCTTCAGCCCAGTTGGGCCGAGGCGGGGCAGCTGGGGCCGGTCAGGACGAGCCGCCCGGATTTTGGCTTCTGTTTCGTCTGGCGTTTTGCCCCGGTCAGCCCTTGGATTTTGGTTCTGGCTGGCCGCGACTTTGGCCTTCGGACGGACCCGATCTTGCCCCGGCCCGATCCCTGCTTTTTGCCCCATTCAAAATCGGAAATTGCGAAAAAATGAAGGCCGGTTTTGCCCGGCATTCCGGGAAAAATCGAAGATGTTTCACGTGAAACATGCCACAAACGGACTGGGAAAAACGGGGCCAAAATCCCTGCTGGCAGGTGCGCTGGAACCGGGCCTGGGCGCCTCGTCCGGGCCGGTGGGCGGGGTCCACCGGAGCCGAGTGGGTAGGCCGGCCGGGCTGGACCGGACATTCGGGGAAAGCCGCCGGCCGCCGCCGCGCCCGCGCCCCACGGGGGCGCGGGCCCAGGCGTTCCCCGCCGGGGAACGCCGGCCGGACGCAGCCCGGCGCGGCGGCGGGGTGGGGCGACACCGGGCGCCGGAAAAAAGGGCTTTTCTTTCCCGGGCATTTGTGGTATGATAAGGGGCGAGCAAAAAGGGGGCGGTTCCATGGGCAAGATCATCGCGGTGGCGAACCAGAAGGGCGGCGTGGGCAAGACCACCACCGCCGTGAATCTGGCGGCATGCCTGGGCGAGCAGGGCAAAAAGACCCTGCTGGTGGACGCGGATCCCCAGGGGAACAGCACCAGCGGCGTGGGCGTGGACCGCCGGGACTGCCCAAACAGCCTCTACGACGTGCTGGTGGGGGGCGAGGCGGCGGCCGAGGCGGTGCTCGCCACCGAATTCGCGGGGCTGAGCCTGCTGCCCTCCCACATGGACCTGGCGGCGGCGGAGATCGAGCTGGCCCTGTCCGAGGGGCGGGAGAGCACCCTGAAAAAGGCCCTCACCGGCCTGCGGGCGGACTACGACTTCGTGCTCATCGACTGCCCGCCCTCTCTGGGGATGATCACCGCCAACGCCCTGGTGGCCGCCGACACCCTGCTGATCCCCATCCAGTGCGAATACTACGCCCTGGAGGGGCTCTCCCAGCTGATGAACACGGTGCGGCGGATCAAGCGGCAGTACAACGACCGCCTGGAGGTGGAGGGCGTGCTGCTGACCATGTACGACGGGCGGCTGAACCTGACCCAGCAGGTGGTGGCGGAAGTGAAAAAGTATTTCCCCCGCAAGGTCTTCCACACGGTGATCCCCCGGACGGTGCGCCTCTCCGAGGCGCCGGGCTTCGGCCAGCCGGCCCTGTACTACGACCGGAGCTCCCGGGGGGCCCAGGCCTATGGGGAGCTGGCCCGGGAAGTCATTGCCAACGACCGATAGAGAAAGGACGGACCCATGAAAAAGAGAGGACTGGGACGCGGGCTGGACCTGATCTTCGCGGAAAACGCGGAGAGCGCCGGGGAAGGCGCCGTCACGGTGAACATCAACGACATCGAGCCCAACCGGCAGCAGCCCCGGAAGGACTTCAATCCCCTGGCCCTGCAGGAGCTGGCGGATTCCATCGCCCAGTACGGGGTGCTGCAGCCGCTGCTGCTGCGGCCGCTGCTCTCCGGGGGATACCGGATCGTGGCGGGGGAGCGGCGCTGGCGGGCCGCCCGGATGGCGGGCCTCAGCGAGGTGCCGGCGGTGATCCGGGAGATGACCGACGCCCAGGAGCAGATCTTCGCCCTCATCGAGAACCTGCAGCGGGAGGACCTGAACCCCCTGGAGGAGGCCAACGGCTACCGGGTGCTCATCGAGGAGCAGGGCTTCTCCCAGGACGAGGTGGCCCGGGCGGTGGGGAAATCCCGGCCCACAGTGGCCAACGCCCTGCGGCTGCTGAACCTGCCCGAGGGGATCAAGGACAACCTGGCCGGGGGCAACCTCACCGGCGGACAGGCCCGGGCCCTGCTCTCCTTTGAAAACGGCAGCGTGGAGCAGCGCAAGGCCCTGAACAAGGCCCTGCTGGGGGCCAGCGCCCGGGAGCTGGAATCCATGGCCAAGAAGAACACCCGCAAGCCCGGCCGGCCCAAGCGGACCCGGGTTATGTACTACCGTCACGCGGAGCTGGTGGTGGCCGAGACCCTGAGCCGGAAGGTGACCATCGCCGGCACCCGGAAGAAGGGGACCCTCACCATCGAGTTCTACGGGGAGAAGGACCTGCTGAACCTGCTGGACCAGCTGGGGATCGGGCTGATGCTCTCGGCGGACCAGCGGCGGGTGACCCCGGAGAACTTCGACACCATCGTCTGGCCCAACCTCCCCGAGGAGGGAGAGGAGGTCTGGGAGGACGAGGACGGCCCCCCCAGCGAGGTGCCTCCGGACATCGACGAAGACCCGGACGGGGACCTGGAGGACGAGCCGGAAGCAGACGACGCCGACGTGGACTGGGACGAAACCGACGAGGACGACGAGGACTTGGACGACCGGCTGGACGCCTGACCCGGCGCCCGTGCAGGCGGACCGTTTCATTCAAAGAATTGACCAATACAGAAGAGAGGGAGCAGGATGCTGGACATCAAACTGATCCGGAGCGATCCGGAGCGGGTGAAGGAGAACATCCGGAAGAAATTCCAGGATGAAAAGCTGGTGCTGGTGGACGAGGTGCTGGCCTTGGACGAGGCCTTCCGGCAGAGCAAGGGCCGGGGGGACGAGCTGCGCCGCCAGCGGAACAACATCAGCAAGGAGATCGGCAAGCTGATGAGCCAGGGCAAGCGGGACGAGGCCGAGGACGTGAAGCGCCAGGTGGCGGCGATCGCCCAGGAGCTGGAGGAGATGGAACGCAGGGAGGCCGAGATGACGGAGGAGATCCGCAAGCGGATGCTGGTGATCCCCAACCTCATCGACGACAGCGTGCCCATCGGCAAGGACGACAGCGAGAACGTGGAGGTGGAGCGCTTTGGCGAGCCCCGGGTGCCGGACTATGAGGTGCCCTACCACACGGACATCATGGAGAAATTCCACGGCATCGACCTGGACAGCGCCCGGCGGACCAGCGGCAACGGGTTCTACTATCTCATGGGGGACATCGCCCGGCTGCACTCGGCCATCCTCAGCTATGCCCGGGATTTCATGATCGACAAGGGGTTCACCTACTGTGTGCCGCCGTTCATGATCCGCAGCGAGGTGGTCTCCGGGGTGATGAGCTTTGCGGAGATGGAGAACATGATGTACAAGATCGAGGGGGAGGACCTGTACCTCATCGGCACCAGCGAGCACTCCATGATCGGGAAGTTCATCGACCAGATCCTGCCGGAGGAGAGCCTGCCCCGGACCCTGACCAGCTATTCGCCCTGCTTCCGCAAGGAGGTGGGCGCCCACGGCATCGAGGAGCGGGGGGTGTACCGCATCCACCAGTTCGAGAAGCAGGAGATGATCGTGGTCTGCAAGCCCGAGGAGAGCATGGAGTGGTTCCACAAGCTGTATCGGTACACGGTGGAGCTGTTCCGCTCCATGGACATCCCGGTGCGGACGCTGGAGTGCTGCTCCGGCGACCTGGCGGATCTCAAAGTGAAGAGCATCGACGTGGAGGCGTGGTCCCCCCGGCAGCAGAAGTACTTTGAGGTGGGCAGCTGCTCCAACCTGGGGGACGCCCAGGCCCGGCGGCTGAAGATCCGCATCAAGGGGAAGGACGGGAACTACTTTGCCCACACCCTGAACAACACGGTGGTGGCGCCGCCGCGGATGCTCATCGCGTTTTTGGAAAACAACCTGCAGGAGGATGGGTCCGTGGCGATCCCGGAGCCGCTGCGGATGTACATGGGCGGCAAGGAGCGGTTAGAATAAACAAAAGGGCCCTGTCCGGCGACGCCGGGCGGGGCTTTTCTGCTGAAAACGACGAAAATCGGCAAGACGCCTTGCAAAAGCGGCGGGGCGGTGCTATAATTTTTCAAAATCTTCCCGAACCAGACAGGACACGGACCGGACCATTGCAAGGGGGACAACCAGGATGGAGTTTCAACAGAAGTTTTTGAAGGAAGGGCTGACCTACGACGACGTGCTGCTCATCCCTGCGGAGAGCCACGTGCTGCCCGCCGAGGCGGACCTTTCCACCCGGCTGACGGCCAGGGTGCGGCTGAACACGCCCATCATGACGGCGGCCATGGACACCGTCACCGAGAGCGACATGGCCATCGCTGCGGCACGGGAGGGCGGCATCGGCATCATCCACAAGAACATGACCATCGAGGAGCAGGCGGACCAGGTGGACCGGGTGAAGCGCTGGGAGAACGGGGTCATCGTGAACCCGTTCTATCTGGGGCCGGACAACACGGTGCGGGAAGCGGACGAGATCATGGGGCGGTTCAAGATCTCCGGGGTGCCCATCTGCGAGAACGGGGTGCTGGTGGGGATCATCACCAACCGGGACATGCGGTTCATGGAGGGGGAGGACTTCGACCAGCCCATCCGCAGCGTGATGACCAAGGAAGGGCTCATCACCGCGCCGGTGGGCACCACCCTGAAGGACGCCCAGGAGATCCTGCGGCGGCACCGGGTGGAGAAGCTGCCCATCGTGGACGAGGCCGGGCGGCTGAAGGGCCTCATCACCATCAAGGACATTGAAAAGAACGTGCGGTATCCCAACTCCGCCCGGGACGAAAAGGGCCGGCTGCTGTGCGGCGCGGCGCTGGGCGCCACCCGGGACGTGCTGGAGCGGGCGGCCGCCCTCATCGCGGCCCAGGTGGACGTGGTGGTGCTGGATTCCGCCCACGGCCACAACAGCGGCGTGCTGGACGCCGTGCGCAAGGTGAAGAAGGCCTATCCCGACCTGCAGCTCATCGCGGGGAACGTGGCCACCGCCGAGGGCGCCAAGGCCCTCATCGACGCGGGCGCGGACTGCGTGAAGGTGGGCATCGGCCCCGGGTCCATCTGTACCACCCGGGTGGTGGCGGGCATCGGCGTGCCGCAGATCACCGCGGTGTTCGACGCGGCCAACGAGGCCATGAAGCACGACATCCCCGTCATCGCCGACGGGGGGATCAAATACAGCGGCGATATCGTGAAGGCGCTGGCCGCCGGAGCCGACGTGGTGATGCTGGGCTCCATGGTGGCGGGCTGCGAGGAGGCCCCCGGAGAGTACGAGCTCTATCAGGGGCGGCAGTTCAAGGTCTATCGGGGCATGGGCAGCCTGGGCGCCATGAACAAGGGCAGCGGCGACCGGTATTTCCAGGGCGAGCAGAAGAAGTATGTGCCCGAGGGCGTGGAGGGCCGGGTGCCCTTCAAGGGCCCGCTGGCGGACACGGTGTTCCAGCTGGTGGGCGGGATCCGCGCCGGCATGGGCTACACCGGCTGCCGGAACATCCAGGAGCTCCACGAGAAGGCGCAGTTCGTGAAGATCACCAGCGCCGGGCTCATCGAGAGCCATCCCCACGACATCCAGATCACCAAGGAAGCGCCGAACTATTCGGTCCATTAATAGGACTCAACGGCCTGCAGGCGGGCTGAGCCCGCATTCAAGTCGCGCGTGAGGGTATCAAGAAATTCCCCATAAGCGGCCCGCGTTGTAGATGTGCTTTGTGCGCAAGGAAGAGGCCCGGTGCATTGCCGGGCTTCTTTGTCATAGGGAGGGAGACGACATGCTGGGACTAAAACGGGGCACGGTGGCGCTGCTGCCCCACCAGGCGGAGTGGGACCGCTCCGCGGAGGAAGTGGGGGCGCTGCTGCGGCAGGTGCTGGGCGCAGCCGCCGTGGACGTGCAGCACGTGGGCAGCACCGCCATCCCGGGGATCCGGGCCAAGCCCATCGTGGACCTGGTGGTGGCGGTGGAGCGGCTGGAGGATGTGGAGCCCTACGGAGAGGCCCTGGCTCGGGCCGGCTTTTTGGACCGGGGCTCGGACCAGCCCGGCCAGCGGCTGTGGGTCCGCACCGGGGCAGACGGGGACACCCGCACCCACCACATCCACGTGGTGGAGGCGGGCAGCCAGGCTTATGCAGCCTATCTGGCGTTTCGGGACTACTTGAACGCCTTCCCGGAAAAGGCCCGGGAATACGAGGCCTGCAAGGAGGCGCTGGCGGCGGCGTATCCCCAGGACCGGGGAGCGTACACCGCGGGAAAAGCGGCGTGCGTCGCCCGGCTGGGCGCCCAGGCCCGGGCCTGGCGCGCAAAGGCGGCGGAGGCTGGAGAAAAAAGGTGCATTCCCCCGGGGAAAAGGGGTTGACAAACGGGGAAGAATGTTTTATAATGGGTGACGCTCCGCAAGGTTTGCGGAGTTTATGTGGCGGCATAGCTCAGCTGGCTAGAGCATTCGGTTCATACCCGAAGTGTCGATGGTTCGAGTCCATTTGCCGCTACCATACGGCCCGGTGGTCAAACGGTTAAGACACCGCCCTTTCACGGCGGTAATACGAGTTCGATTCTCGTCCGGGTCACCACGAGACAGGAACAGCGCCGGACCCTTTTCGGATGGGTCCGCGTTTTTTTAGAGATTGTTTGGAAGGAACGGGTGCGCGCTTTATGATGAAACGGGGTCTGTGCGTGATCCTCTGCGGGCTGTGCCTGTGCGGGGCGCTGTGGGGCTGCGCCGGTCCCGCCGCGGAAGCCCTGCCAGCGGTGACCTCTCAGGTGACGGTGGGGGACGGGCAGTATGCCGACGACCTGGACGGGCTGTGCGCCTTTTTAGAGGCCAGCGGCGCCGTGGTGCGGGGGGAGACCGAGGCCGCCTTCACCGAGATGAGCTATAAGGAGATCGGGGCCATCGGCGGGTACCGGTACCGGTTCACCTGTGGCGGCGGCACCGTGCAGGCGGAATTTTACGAGTTCGACCTGGAGAACCTGGATGCCAAAGGCCAAGAGTGCCTGGACAGCGTCCGGGAGACGGGGCGGTTCACCGTGCTGGGCAACGAGGTCCAGGGCACGCTGCATCCCAGCGGGAAGTACCTGATGATCTACAACGACAGCGGCAGCGGTGAGGAGAACGAGGCCCAGCGGAAATGGGTGGAGGACCGGTTCCTGAGCTTCCAGGCGGCGTGAAAAGCGAACAAACAGGCTTGCTTTGGCAGGCCTGTTTTTGCGTGTGATCTTAGAATTTCCATGTGGGAAAGAAGGAGACGGATTTGGCAAAGACCAAAGGCAAGGCGTTTGAGATCGACATGACCAACGGCCCCCTCACGGGGAAGATCCTCCGGTTCGCGGCGCCGCTGGCCCTTTCGGGCATCTTGCAGCTGCTGTTCAACGCCGCGGACATCGTGGTGGTGGGGCGGTTCGCCGGCAGCAGCGCCCTGGCCGCCGTGGGGGCCACCGGGGCGCTGATCAACCTGATCGTCACCATGTTCATGGGGCTGTCGGTGGGCACCAACGTGATGGTGGCCCAGTACTTCGGCGGCGGGCAGAAGCAGGATCTCAGCGAGACGGTGCACACCTCCATCGCGGCCAGCCTGGTGTTCGGGGTGGTGCTCATCGCCCTGGGGATCTCTCTGGCGAAGCCCATGCTGCAGCTGATGGCCACCCCGGCGGACGTCATCGACCAGGCGGTGCTGTACATGCGCATCTATTTTGTGGGCATGCCGGTGATGATGCTCTACAACTTCGGCTCGGCGGTGCTGCGGGCCGTGGGAGACACCCAGCGGCCCCTGTATTTCCTGCTCATCGCGGGCATCGTGAACGTGGTGCTGAACCTGTTCTTCGTCATCGTGCTGCACATGGATGTGGCCGGCGTGGCCACGGCCACGGTGATCTCCCAGGCCATTTCGGCGGTGCTGGTGTGCCTGTGCCTGATCCGCACGGACAGCGACTACCGGCTGGACCTGAAGCGGCTGCATATCTATAAGGACAAGCTCATCCGCATGGCGAAGATCGGCCTGCCGGCGGGGATCCAGGGGGCGTCCTTCTCCATTTCCAACGTGCTCATCCAATCCTCCATCAATGCCTTCGGCGGGGTGGCCATGGCCGGGAACACGGCGGCCGCCAACATCGAGGGGTTCGTCTCCGTGGGCATGGACGCCTTCTCCCAGGCGGCGCTGAGCTTTACCGGGCAGAACCTGGGGGCGGGGAAATTCAAGCGCATTAACCGCATCGTGGTGACCTGCTCCCTGCTGGGGGTGGGCGTGGGCGTGCTGCTGGGCGTGGGGGCCTTCCTGCTGGGGCCCCAGCTGCTGTCCATCTATACGGAGGACCCGGCGGTGGTGCAGTCCGGCATGCTGCGGCTGGAGGTCTCCTGCGTGATGCAGTGGAGCGGCGGCCTGATGGGCGTGCTGGTGGGCGTGCTGCGGGGCATGGGGGCGTCGCTGCTGCCCATGGCCATCACCATGACCTTTGTGTGCGGGTTCCGGGTGGTGTGGCTGTACACCGTGTTCGCGGCCTTCCCCACCCTGACGGTGCTGTACGCCTCCTATCCCATCACCTGGCTGATGGCGGCGGTGTGCGACCTGATCTGTTATTTCATCGTGAAGCGGCACGTGGAGCGCAGGCACCGGATGCTCCCGGCGGCTGCGGAATAGGTCCCCGGCAAAGGGAACAAAACAGGAAAGAGGCATTTTTGGTATGAAATTCCAGATGAAGCTGCCCAAGGGCAGGAGCAATGCCTTTGAGATCAACATGACGGAAGGCCCGCTGCTGGGCAAGATCGTGCGGTTCGCCATCCCGCTGGCGCTGTCCGGGGTGCTGCAGCTGCTGTTCAACGCCGCGGACATGGTGGTGGCCGGGCGGTTCGCGGGGCCACAGGCCCTGGCGGCGGTGGGCTCCACCGGCGCGCTGATCCAGCTGATCATCAACCTGTTCATCGGGCTGTCCGTGGGCGTCAACGTGCTGGTGGCCCGGTACTTTGGCGGCGGCCAGAACGGGGAGCTGCGGGAGACGGTGCACACCGCCGTGCTGACGGCGGTGGTGGGCGGCGTGTTCCTCATCGCGGTGGGGGTGGCGCTGTCCCGGCCCCTGCTGACGCTGATGGCCACCCCGGCGGACGTCATCGACCAGTCGGTGCTGTACATGCGCATCTATTTCTGCGGCATGCCCGTGATGATGCTCTACAACTACGGCTCGGCCATCCTCCGGGCCGTGGGGGACACCCAGCGGCCGCTGTACTTCCTGCTCATCGCCGGGGTGGTGAACGTAGTGCTCAATCTGTTCTTCGTCATCGTGGTGGGCATCGGCGTGGCGGGGGTGGCCATCGCCACGGTGGTGTCCCAGGCCATTTCCGCGGTGCTGGTGCTGCTGTGCCTGGTGAAGAGCGATTCCGCCTATCGGGTGGACCTGAAGGCGCTGAAGATCTACAAGAACAAGCTCATCGCCATGATCCGCATCGGCGTGCCCGCGGGGATCCAGGGGGCCACCTTCTCCATCTCCAACGTGCTCATCCAGTCCACGGTGAACTCCTTCGGGTCCATCGCCATGGCGGGCAGCACCGCCGGGGGGAACATCGAGGGGTTCGTGTTCACCATGATGGACGCCTTCAACCAGGCGGCGCTGAGCTTTACCGGGCAGAACTACGGCGCCCGAAAGTTCGACCGGATCAACAAGGTGGTGCGCAACTGCCTGCTGCTGGTGACCGGCGTGGGGCTGTTCGCCGGCGTGGGGGCGTATCTGCTGGGCCGGCCGCTGCTTTCCATCTATACCAACGACCCGGAGGTCATCGAGTGGGGCCTGCAGCGGCTGCTGCTGGTGTGCGCGCCCTACTTCACCTGCGGCATCATGAACGTGCTGGTGGGGGCCATGCGGGGCATGGGGTCCTCCATCCCGCCCATGATCATCTCCATCTTCGGGGTGTGCGTGCTGCGGGTGCTGTGGATCTGGTTCGTGTTCCCCTTCAATCCCACCTTCTTCATGCTGTTCATCTCCTATCCGGCCTCCTGGGTGGCCACCTTCCTCATCGAGGCGGTGTGCTTTGCCATCATCAAAAAGAAGGCCATGGAAAAGGCGCGCCTGGATCGCGCGCCGGTGAACGACTGAGGCCTCAGACACAGAACCGGTGGGCGCCGATCACCGCCACCACCGGGCGGGAGAGCATCCAGCGGTTGGTGGTCTTGGCCGGATTGTAATAGTAGATGGCGCCGCCCGAGGGGTCCGAACCGTTGATGGCCTCCCGGGCGGCTCTGTATGCGGAGTCCGCCACGGCGGCGTTGATGCCGCCGTCGTACAGGCAGGAGAAGGCCCCGGGCTGGTAGATCACCCCGGAGAGGGTGTTGGGGAAGGAGGGGTGGGCGATGCGGTTGAGGATCACCGCCCCCACCGCCACCTGGCCCGCGTAGGGCTCGCCCCGGGACTCCGCCGAGATGATGGAGGCCAGCAGCTGCAGGTCGCTCTCGCTGTAGCCCCCATAGCCCCCGCCGGAGCCCCCGCCCCCGGAGAGCCCCAGGGCGGCCAGGGTCTTGGGGCCCACGATGCCGTCCACCGCGAGGCCCCGGTCCCGCTGGAAGGCCTTCACCGCCGCCAGGGTCTTCTGGCCGAAAATGCCGTCGGCCGCGCCGGGAGCATAGCCCAGCTGGCTGAGCCGCTGCTGGATCTGGGTGACCTCCGAGCCCCGGGAGCCGTATTTGGACAGGGCGTCCGCCGGGAGGCCCCGGAACAGCATCAGCAGGACCATCCCGTTGACCAGCACCACCACCAGGATCCGCCACAGGCCCACCAGGACCCGGCGGGTACGTGTTTCTTTCATGTGTGTCATCCTTTCCCTCTTTTCTATATATAATTGCCGCGTGGGTTTCTATGCAACTTTCAGCCTCCCACACAAGAGAAAGATCATGAGCGGAAAATCCAGAGAGGGCAGGAAAAGCCCGGAAATTCGGGCAAAACGGATAAAGCGTTGTGGTCCGAAAGGGGGCCCAAACACAAGATATGGTGGGTTTTTGCAAACTGGAAAAAAGCCGAAAAAAAGTTTAAAAAAGGTGTTGACAAACTGAAAGCCGTGTGATATTATAGTCGAGCGCTCGAGAGAGCGGGGTCCTGAGCCGGAAGGCCGGGGCGGTCAGAACCTTGAAAATTA
>CANRPD010000050.1 GCA_947632385.1 uncultured Clostridia bacterium
AGCAGCGGAAAGATGGATCGGACCCGGGCAGACCACATGGGGATGCTGGCCACCGTGATCAATGCCCTGGGCGTTGGCGACGCTTTGGAGCAGCTGGGCCTCGACGTTCGGGTACAGACCGCCGTTGCCATGCAAGAGGTGGCAGAACCCTATATCCGAAACCGGGCAGTCCGTCACCTGGAAAAAGGGAGAGTCGTGGTCTTTGGCTGTGGCACAGGGAATCCCTTCTTTTCCACAGATACCGGAGCTGCTCTCCGTGCAGCTGAGATCGAAGCGGACGTGATCCTGAAAGCCACCATGGTGGACGGTGTGTATGACAGCGACCCTAAGCGCAATCCAAATGCGCGTAAGTTTGACAATCTGACCTATTCTCAGGTCCTCAGCGAGCATTTGAACGTCATGGATATGACCGCAGCTTCCTTCTGCCAGGACAGTCATATTCCTTTTATCGTATTCAGTATTGAGGATCCCCACAACATCGTCCGGGCAGTATGCGGCGAAAAAGTGGGCACTTTGGTCGAGGAATGATCTCTTTTCGGCGAAAACGGGAAGATCTCCCGATGCGGCTCTTGTCCTGCGTAGGGCAAGAAAATAATTCATTTTGGAAAGGAAGAGAACAATGGCAGAGATGAAGGACGTTTTTGCAACGGCGGAACGAAAGATGGGAAAAACCATCGATCATCTGGAAGAGGAGTATGCAGCTATCCGTGCGGGCAGAGCCAATCCCGCTCTGTTGGACAAGATCACGGTGGACTACTACGGTGCGCCCACGCCCATCAATCAGCTGGCGGCAGTGGCGGTTTCCGAAGCGCGTGTGCTCACCATCACGCCCTGGGATACCTCTGTGCTGCGAGGGATCGAGCGCGCGATCCAAACTTCCAATTTGGGTGTGAATCCCCAAAATGATGGGAAAGTCATTCGACTGGTATTTCCGCCCCTCAACGAGGAGCGCCGTCGGGAATTGGCTAAGGACATCAGCAAGTTGGCGGAAGACGCGAAGGTGGCTGTGCGTTCCGTGCGCCGAGAGGCCATCGAAAAGCTGAAGGAAATGAAGAAGGTCAGCGATATCACCGAGGACGATCTGAAGCAGGCTGAGAAAAAGACCCAGGATCTGACGGACAAGTACATTAAGAATGTAGACGCATCTCTTGCCCGTAAGGAAAAAGAGATCATGGAGATCTAAACTCCTTCCGTTGGGAGGCATCGTTGTGCTGTTTCGAAAGAAAAACGTGCAGGAACCTGCTCCTCTGCAAGTCCCTGCACACATCGGGATCATCATGGACGGGAACGGAAGATGGGCAAAGCGGCGCCGTCTGCCGCGATCGGCGGGGCATCGGGCCGGTGCGGAGAATTTTCGGGTGATCACCCGGTATTGTTCCAAGATTGGTGTCCAATATCTGACCCTTTATGTGCTGTCCACGGAGAATTGGTCCCGGCCGGTAGAGGAAGTCAATGCCTTGCTCTCTCTCTTCAAAGAGTACCTGGAGGAGGCCCTTCGGGACTTTATGGATGAGAATATCCAGGTGCACTTTTTGGGAGAGACGTCTGCGTTTTCCGAAGAACTGCGTGAACTGATCTACCGGGTTGAAGAAGCTTCTTCGTCGAAAACCGGGATGGTCTTGAACCTTGCCATCAACTACGGTGGGCGTGCGGAGATCACCCGGGCTACACGGCTGTTTGCCGAAGATGCGGTTGCGGGCCGTGTTCGGCCCGATCAACTGACGGAAGCGGTTTTTTCCAACTACCTCTATACGGCTGGGCAGCCCGATCCCGATATGATCATTCGGCCCAGCGGAGAGCAGCGCCTGTCCAATTTCCTTTTGTGGCAGTGCGCCTATACGGAATTCGTTTACAGCGACATTCTTTGGCCGGACTTCAAACCGGCTGATCTGGACGAAATGATCCGGATTTACTCTTCTCGCCAGCGACGCTTCGGCGGCGTCTAGCAAGCAGTTCGGAACACATTTACTGAAAAAGAGGCGATGAACACCCATGAAACAACGCATCATCTCTGGGGCCGTTCTTGTGCTGTTCTGTGTAGCAGTCGTATTCTTTATCAACGAAACTTTTTCTTTTGGATTGAATCTGGTGGCCGGCTTGATCTCTTTCTTGTCCATCTTTGAGCTGGTCAAGGCGCTGGGTCTGTTGAACAAGTGGTTTGTGTGCCTGCCTTCTTTGGTAGCAGCCTTTGCCATCCCGCTGTTTTGGAGCAAAGATATGTACCTGGTGTACTATCTCTTTGCGGTATCCATTTTCTGCGCACTGATTCTTTACCACAAGGAGATTTCTTTCAAGGAGATCGGCGTGCTCATCAGCATGACGGTGCTCATTCCCTCTGCACTGCGCTGCCTGGTGCTTTTGCGCGACATGAACTCGGACTACGGCGCGTATTATATTCTGCTGGCGGTCTTCTGCGCTTGGGTCGCGGACTCCGGCGCCTATTTTGCTGGGATGCTTTTCGGGAAGCACAAGCTTTGCCCGGACATCAGTCCCAAAAAGACCTGGGAAGGGTTCATCGGTGGATGGGCCGTGAATGTGGTGATCATCCTGCTGAGCGGTTTGTTCGTTTCGCGCGTCACCTATGCCGGCACCGTTGAGGTCCACTATTGGACGCTGTTCCTCATCGGGTTTGTAGGGGCTCCGATCTCCGTGTTGGGTGACTTGAGCTTTTCTCTGGTCAAGCGCAGCTGCCATATCAAGGATTTTGGCCAGGTCATTCCGGGACACGGAGGGATCTTGGATCGGTTTGACAGTGTGATCTTTACGGCTCCGTTCGTTTTTCTGATCACCGAATATCTGCCGCTGCTCAGCGCTGCACCCGGGGTGACTGGATGATGCGGCTGGCATTGTTGGGGTCTACCGGTTCGATTGGTACACAGACCTTAGAGGTGGTTCGGAGCCTGCAGGACAACGGGATCCCTGTGGAGATCTCCGTGTTGGCGGCAAAAAGCAATATCCAGCTGTTGGAACAGCAAATTCGAGCGTTTTGCCCACGTGCAGCGGCAGTGTTTGATGCAGCGGCCGCAAAAGAGCTCAAGGTCCGTACCCGTGACATGGATTTGCAGATCCTTCCCGGCATGGATGGCCTATGCCAGGCAGCTGCTTACCCGGAAGCGGATATCACGCTGAATTCGGTGGTGGGCATGACGGGTCTCCAGCCGACACTGAGCGCTATCCATGCGGGTAAGACCGTTGCCCTGGCGAATAAGGAAACGTTGGTTGCCGGCGGACAGCTGGTGATGGATGCCGCCCGTCGGGCTGGGGTGCCTATTTTACCGGTGGATAGTGAACATTCCGCTATTTTTCAGTGCCTTCAGGGCTGCCCAGAGAAAAAAGCGTTGCGGAAGATCATTCTCACAGCGTCGGGTGGTCCGTTTTTTGGGAAGACTGTAGAAGAACTGCGTGCTATTACGCCTGAACAGGCGCTGCGGCACCCCAACTGGAGCATGGGCCCGAAAGTGACCGTTGACTCGGCGACCATGATGAATAAAGGTCTAGAGGTGATTGAGGCTTCCTGGCTGTTTGACCTGCCGGCCGATCGTATCGATGTGGTGGTGCATCGGGAGAGCGTCGTCCATTCCATGATCCAGTACCAGGATAACAGCGTGATCGCTCAGCTGGGTGTACCGGATATGCGTATCCCCATTCAGTATGCACTTACGTATCCGAAGCGGTATCCCTCTCCAGTACAGGAACTAGATCTGACTGCTCTGGGACAATTGACCTTTTCTCAACCGGATCGGGACACATTTCGATGTCTGGATGTCTGCGTCCGTGCATTAAAGCGGGGCGGGTTGGCCCCTGCTGCTGCGAACGGAGCCAATGAACAGGCCGTAGAGTTCTTTCTCCAGGGGAAGATCAGCTTTTTAGAGATCTCCCAGCTGGTGGGGGAGGCTATGGCTCATCAGCGGGATCAGCAGATCGGTTCTGTACAGGATGTCCTGGAAGCCGACCGTGCCGCTCGAGAGTACGTGTGCCAAGCCGTTTTGTAATGGGTATGGAGATGGTTTTTTGCAAGGGTTCATGATCGCTGCTCTGATCGTTTTGGGTGTGCTCCTGTTTGGGTTCGTTATTTTTTTCCATGAGCTGGGGCACTTCCTTATGGCCAAAGCGTCCGGGATTCGGGTCAATGAGTTTTCAATCGGGATGGGGCCTGCCCTTTTCCGTTTTGGAAAAGGAGAAACGCAGTACACGCTGCGGTTGCTGCCAGTTGGTGGGTACTGCGCCATGGAAGGCGAAGATGAAGAAAGCACCGATGCCCGAGCTTTTGGCAATCAACCGGTCTGGCAGCGGATTCTGGTGGTGATTGCTGGCGGCGTTTTCAATATCCTTCTGGGTTTGGTGCTTATGTTCCTTTCTCTTTTGCCTCAAGAGACCTTTAGCACCACGTTGCTGGCCCAGTTTGAAGAGAATTCCGTCCTGCAGGCAGCCGGTGCCCAACGTGGGGACCAGATCGTTCAAGTAGACGATTATAAAATCTACAATGCCAGCGACCTTTCCTTTGCCATGGCAATGGCAGACCCGGATGATGTGTCCTTTGTAGTGAAACGAGAAGACACGCGTATTCCCTTTGAGCACCTGAAAATGCCCTCTGAAGAGGTAGAGGGTCGAAAGGTGCTTCGGATGGATTTCTGGGTCTTTGGCGAGAAGCGCAGCGCTCAAAACTTACTGACGCGATCGGCCACAGAAACCTTTTCATTGGTTCGGCTGGTGATCCACACCATCAAAGGAATGTTCACTGGGCGCTTTGGCCTCAATGATCTGGCCGGTCCCGTAGGGACTGCACAGGCGATTTCCCAGGTGACAGGCGCAGGCTTGGCATCTGGCTTCGGTCAGGCGTTTGCAAATCTGCTCAATATGATCATTATGATCACGGTGAATCTGGGTGTCGTCAATCTGTTGCCACTGCCCGCTTTGGATGGAGGACGGCTGCTGTTTCTGCTCTGGGAAGCGGTGACTAGGCACCCGGTCCCGCCCAAATACGAAGGGGTTGTGCATCTCGTAGGATTTGGGTTGCTGATCTTACTGATGGTGGCAGTGACATTTAACGATATTTTAAGACTGTTCCGTGGTTAGCGCAGGGGGGCGTTTATGGTTACCAGAAGAAAATCCCGCATGGTCCGGGTGGGTGGAATATTCGTCGGCGACGATGCTCCCATTACTGTGCAGTCCATGCTCAACGTCCCATCCACAGATATCCCAGGAAGCGTTGCTCAGGCAGTGGCATTGGAACAGGCAGGTTGTCAGATCCTCCGTGCGGCGATCCCGGACAAAGCTGCGGTTGCTTTGATCCCAGCGATCAAGGAACGGATCTCTATTCCGTTGGTTGCCGATATCCATTTTGATTACCAGCTTGCCTTGGAATCTCTGGCGGCAGGCATTGATAAGATCCGGATCAATCCGGGCAATATTGGCGATGAATCCCGAGTCAAGGCTGTGGCCCATGCCTGTCAGCAAAAAGGAGTCCCCATTCGGATCGGGGTCAACTCCGGCTCTTTGGAAAAACAGATTCTGGGGAAGTATGGCGGGCCGACTCCGGAGGCCTTATGTGCCAGTGCTTTGTATCACGTTTCCCTGCTGGAAAAATACGATTTCGAGGATATCGTCATTTCTCTCAAGTCTTCCAGTGTTGACCTGACCATCCGCGCCTATGAGCTCATTGCGGAGAAATGCGATTACCCGCTGCATCTGGGCGTCACCGAGACCGGTTCTCTTCGGATGGGTTCCGTGAAATCTGCCATCGGTATCGGAAGTCTTCTCCAGCGGGGGATTGGGGATACCATTCGGGTGTCTCTTACAGCCGACCCCATTGAAGAGGTCCAGGTGGGTCAGGACATTCTAAAGGCGCTTGGCCTCAAAAAAGGAGTTCGTTTTATTTCCTGCCCCACCTGTGGGCGTACCCGCATCGACCTGATTGCTCTGGAACAGAGGGTGGAAGAAGCCTTGAAGGATTGCGATAAGGACATCACGGTTGCCGTTATGGGCTGCATTGTGAACGGACCCGGAGAGGCACGGGAGGCCGATCTGGGAGTGGCTGGCGGCCGTGGGGAAGGACTGTTGTTCCGGAAAGGGCAGATCTTGCGGAAAGTTTCCGAGGACAAGCTCCTGCCTGCCCTGTTGGAAGAAGTTGCTCGCCTGTAAGAATATATGCAAATCAAAAGAGGAAACAATGTGACAAGTCTGGAGAATTTTTTTGCAAGAGAGATCGGCGAACGGGCCTTTTCTGCACCACTGCTGGCGGGAGAGATTCAAAACCTGTCTGTCAATCGAGCGGAACGCAGCGTCAAACTGTCGGTCCGCTTTCCGTCTTTTGTCCCTTATGAGGAGATCCAGCAGTTCGTAGGGGCGGTTCGAACAGCATCCTCCGGTGTAGCTTTGATGAAGATTTTGCCGGTGTTTTCCCAAGAGGACTTTTCTCTCCCATGCATACCCTCTTTGTTGGCTGCGCTCAAGGAGGATGATGCCACGCTCAACGGAACCTTCCAGCAGGCTGAGTCCCAGTATCAGGATGGAAAGCTGTCTATTCAGCTTGCCCACGGCGGCTATGATCTGCTCACTGCGCATCAGACTGACCGTCGACTTCAGGAACTGATCGAGCAATGGTTCCATATTTCCTGTCAGGTAGAATTCTGCGGTCGACTGAGCCTTTCTGAGAAGGGTGGGACCTTGCTCAAACGTGCACAGACTGAGCAAACGGAACAGCTTCGAAAAAAAGCTGTTCAGGAGACAACTGCACAGGAGGAGGAAAAAGCGCGGCTGAATGGCCGGAAACAGATCAGCGTCCGAGATCCAGAGCATTTGTTGCCCACGATCCTTCCTGAAACAGCCCGTTCCGTTTTGGGACCGGTGCCCAAGGGTTCGATCATTCCGCTGAAAAATGCCTCTGTGGAGATGGGGACCATCACGGTATGGGGCGATATCTTTTCTTTGGATTCCAAAGAGACCCGAGACAAAACCAAAAAGATCTACAGCATCGATATCACGGACTATACGGGTTCTGTGACATTGAAGCTGCTGCGGAGCATGGCGGAATGCAAGGAGATGGATAAGCTCGCTATTGGCCAAGCCATCCTTGTGCGTGGAGCCATGGAATATGACCGGTATGATCGGGAAAATGTCTTTCGACCCCAGGCTGTGGCGACTGTTGAGCGAGTGGAAGTGGTGGATAATGCCCCGAAAAAGCGCGTAGAGCTTCATTTACATACCAACATGTCCGATATGGACGGCATGACGCCTGCTGCAGAGCTGGTCAAACAGGCCCATCGATGGGGACAGCGGGCGGTGGCCATTACCGATCATGGCGTGGCGCAGGCTTTCCCAGATGTTATGAATGCTGTAGAGGCCATTCGAAAAACGGACCCCGCCTTTAAAGCGATTTATGGCATGGAGGCCTATTTTGTCAACGACCTGGTCTCTGCAGTCACCTGCGAAGTGCCCTATCCGTTGGACGGGGATTTCATCTGTTTTGACCTGGAGACCACGGGACTTTCTGCAGCCAAGGATCGGATCACGGAAATTGGCGCGGTCCGGCTGCATGGGGGAGAAGTGACGGACCACTTTGACACGTTTGTAAACCCCGAGCGACCCATCCCGCCAAAGATCACAGAGCTTACCGGTATCCGGGATGAAGATGTCCAGGGGGCTCCCAGCGAGGCAGAGGCCCTGGCGGCTTTCTACCGGTTCTGTGGTGAAGATGCTGTTTTGGTTGCGCACAATGCAGGTTTCGATACCGCATTCCTGCGCCAAGGCGAAAAGCGAACCGGCATCAAATTTACCTATCCTTATGTGGATACGGTGCCGATCTGCAGGTCGTTATTCTCCGATATCAAGGATTGCAAACTGGACACAGTGGCCTCCTACCTCAAGCTGAAGCCGTTCCGGCATCATCGGGCGGATGATGACGCCGCTACTCTGGGCGAGATCTTCCTGGCATTGTGTACACGCCTGCAGGAAGACTGCGGTGCCAAGACCCTTTTGGATGTCAATTCCGCGCTTGCAGGTGGCAATCCCAAAAAGCTCAAGTCTTTTCACCAGATCTTACTGGTCAAAAATCAGACTGGCTTGAAAAACCTTTACAAACTGATCTCCGAGGGCCATCTCAACTTTTTTTACCGGCATCCACTGACCCCCAAAAGCCAGTTGATCCAGCACCGGGAAGGCTTGCTGATCGGTTCCGCGTGTGAGGCAGGCGAATTGTTCCGAGCGATCGTTGCGGGAGAATCGTGGGATGCCCTGAAACGCATCGCGTCCTTCTATGACTATCTGGAGATCCAACCGATCGCCAACAACATGTTCATGGTCCGGGATGGGACCACTGACTTGGAGGGGCTCAAGGAGTTTAACCGAACAGTGGTCCGACTGGGAGAAGAATTGGATATCCCAGTGGTGGCCACCTGTGATGTCCATTTCAAAGATCCCGCCGATGCTGATTTTCGCCGGATTCTGATGGCTGGCCGCGGTTTTTCCGACGCTCAGGAGCAGGCGCCTCTCTATATGCGTACCACCGATGAGATGCTGGCGGAATTCGCTTATCTAGGCAAAGAGAAGGCGTATGAAGTAGTGGTCACCAATCCCAATCGGATCGCAGACAAGATCGACTACATCCGCCCTGTGCCCATGGGCAATTTTCCACCCTTTATCGAAGGTGCTGAGGAACAACTGGTGTCCATTACCTGGGACCGTGCGAAGAAACGATATGGGGATCCACTGCCAGAGATCGTGGAGAAACGGCTCACCAAAGAATTGGGTTCGATTACCAAGCACGGCTTTTCTGTCATGTATATGACGGCTCAAAAGTTGGTGGCTGATTCGGAGGAGCATGGCTACCTGGTGGGGTCCAGAGGATCGGTCGGGTCTTCCTTTGTCGCCAGCATGTCGGGCATTTCTGAGGTCAATCCTTTGGAGCCCCACTATGTGTGTCCCCACTGCTGCCACAGCGAGTTCATTACCGATGGGTCCGTCACTTCCGGTTTTGACCTGCCCCCCAAGAACTGCCCTGTCTGTGGAACGCCCATGGATCGAGACGGACATACGATCCCCTTTGAAACCTTTCTGGGGTTTGACGGCGATAAAGTACCAGATATCGACTTGAACTTCTCCGGTGAGTATCAATCCGGCGCTCACCGCTATACCGAAGTCCTCTTTGGCCGGGACAATGTATTTAAGGCCGGTACCATCGCTACCGTGGCGGACAAGACCGGAATCGGTTATGTTCGCAAGTATTCCGAGGAGCATGGGGTGACCTTCAATAAGGCGGAAGAACGTCGGCTGGCGATGGGCTGTACTGGGATCAAGCGCACCACCGGGCAGCATCCCGGTGGTATGATCGTCATCCCCCGCGGGATGGAAGTTTACGATTTTTGCCCGGTGCAGCATCCTGCCAACGATCAAAAATCCGACAACATCACAACGCATTTTGATTTCCATTCCATTCACGACAATGTGTGCAAGCTGGATGAGCTGGGACATGATGTACCCACCCTGTACCGCTATTTGGAGGAGTTTACCGGTATCCCGGTGATGCAGGTGTCTATGAGCGATCCGGAAGTCATGAGCCTGTTCGATTCTCCTGAAGCCTTGGGTGTCACGGTGGAGGATCTGGGTGGGATCAAGACGGGAACGCTGGCACTGCCGGAATTGGGTACGCCTTTTGTCCGGGGAATGCTGGAGGCCACCCATCCAAAGACCTTTTCAGATTTCCTGCAGATCTCCGGCCTGTCCCACGGGACCGATGTGTGGCTTGGCAATGCTGAAGAACTGATTCGTTCCGGGACCTGTACCATCAAGGATGTGATCGGATGCCGGGATGACATCATGGTGACGTTGATCGCCAAGGGAGTGGAATCCAAGACGGCCTTCCGCATCATGGAGGCTGCCCGAAAGGGTCAAGCGACCAAAAAGCTCACGCAAGAAGACATTGCCGCCATGCAGGAGCATGGGGTCCCACAGTGGTATATCGACTCCATGTTTAAGATCAAATACTTATTCCCCAAGGCTCATGCTGCCGCCTATATGATCGGCGCGTTGCGGTTGGGGTGGTACAAGGTCCACCGTCCGCTGGAGTTTTATGCTGCCTACTTCACTGTGCGCAGCGAGGATTTCGACGCATTCACCGCTCTGAACGGGAAATATGCGGTGGTGGAGAAAATGAATCAATTGGATTCCAAGATCAAGGCGCGGGAAGCCACCGCCAAAGAGGAATCTGAGTTCTCCACCTTGCAGATCGTCAACGAGATGTTGGCACGAAATGTGCAGTTGCTACCTGTCGACCTGTATCGTTCTCACGCCAGCAAATTTCTCATCGAGGACGGCAAGATCCGCCTGCCGTTCTCCTCACTCAGCGGAGTTGGCGAAGCAGCTGCTGACTCTTTGCTGGAAGCACAAAAGGGGGGAGAGTACCTCTCCGTGGACGACCTGCAGGTGCGTTCCAAGGTGTCCAGCGCAGTGATCGAAGCTCTGCGAGCGGTGGGCGCGTTGGATGATCTGCCGGAAAGCAGTCAAATGACCCTGTTCTGATTTGTCAAAGGAAGGAGCGAGATCGATGATCATCTTACCTGCCATTTATTTACACCACGGAAAATGTGTGCGATTGCTGCACGGTGGGTTGTCTTCTGCTCAAGTGGTATCGGATGATCCTGTGGCGTTGGCACTTCAATTTGCCAACCAGGGGGCCGAGTGGGTCCATATCGTGGATCTTGACGGATCCGTCCTGGGAGAACCGGTCCACGCCGCTCAGGTACTGGAACTTCTCCAGCGTGTTCCCGTGCATGTGGAGGTGGGCGGCGGGATCCGGGACATGGAGATGGTCGAAGCATATCTCGGCGCTGGGGTTAGCCAAGTGATTTTGGGTTCAGCCGCCCTCAACGATCCCGAGTTTGTTCAAGAAGCGGTACGTTCCTACGGTCAGAAGATCATCGTGTCGATCGATGCACGGTTCGGAAAAGCCGCCGCAGATGGTGGCAGTGATCAAAGTGAAGTGGATTGCATCGAACTGGCTCGCCGTGTGGAGCAGATGGGTGTCCAGAACATCATCTTCACGGATGTGTCCCAACATGGGGGCAATGAGGGCCCCAATTTTGTACTGCTGGATAACCTGAACCAAGCAGTCCGGTGCAACATCATTGCCAATGGGGGCGTCAGCAGCTTACTGGACCTGATCGCATTGCATGACCTGGGCCTGTATGGTGCCGTCGCCGGGACTGCCCTCTACAGTGGGGTGCTGGACCTGCGCACCGCTTTGGCTGCCTGCCATCAGATTTCCAAGGATAAAACGCAGGGGCTCCCGGATGTCATCGATCGATGCTTCCGGAAAGCAGAACTGGTCCCGGCAGTCCTGCAAAGCGGAACGAACGGTCAGGTGTTGGCTCTTAAGATGATGAACCGGGAGGCGATGCAGCGGACCTTGCAGACCGGGGAGGTCTGGACATACAGTCGCAGCCGCCGGTCTGTTTGGAGAAAGCTCACTGCAGAGAGCCATCCAATGACGGTGCAGGAGATTCGGGTGGACTGCGGCTCAGCGTCTTTTTTGATCACCGTTTCTGCGGAGGGCGCTGCCTGCCATACGGGAAGTGCCAGCTGTTTTGTTACCCAGGTGGGTTTGCCCCATGGAAATCGTTGATCGGGCGCTGCCCTGGGATTTTCCATCTAAACTGATGGATTATCTCAAACCGAATTCTCGGGTGTTGGAGCTCTTTCCTCTGGATGATCTGTTGTTGCAGCAGCACCTTTCAACTCGCTATTTGGCGTCGGTTCTTTCACCGGATGATCCTCAGAAAGCAGCTTTTTGCGCCGCCGGTGTCTGCGTTGAATCAGCGACAGCGGATACTGGCTCCCTTCCCTTTGCCGATGGGTCCTTCGATGTGATTTTTTCCAGAGAGAAATGTGTACCCTTGGACGAGGTGTACCGCGTCTTGACGCCGGGCGGCTATTACCTTCTCCAATGCCGTGGTTCTCGGGACTGTTCCGGGTTGATTGGCTTTGTCTACTCAGACATATCTGGGTGGAAAGAAGATTTCAATCTGGAAAATCAGCTTCCGCTTTGGGAACGGGCTGGGTTTCGGGTGTTATACCGTCACCAAGCCTATCCGGTGGTTTCTCTTTCACCCTCTGCGGTGCGTGCTCGGATCCGTACAGCAGCGGCTGATTTCGGACCGTCGGACTCGGATCGCGTTTTGGAAGCGGTGGCCTTAGCAGAACAAGGGCAATGCAAGGATATTGCCCATCGCTTCTTTGTGGTGGGACAAAAGAAAAGGTAAAAGTTAAGCCGGCGAACCTGAACTGAACCAGTAAAAACGGACAGTAGACAAAAAGCCCCCTATGTAGGAAAATAACTACATAGGGGGTAAAGC
>CANRPD010000051.1 GCA_947632385.1 uncultured Clostridia bacterium
TGGGACGACCTCTCCGCCATCCGGCAGCTGGGCGAGGGCTGGGTGGGGGACGAGGCCCTGGCCATCGCGGTGTACTGCACGTTGAAGTATGCCGACAGCTTTGAAAAGAGCGTCACCGCCGCGGTGAACCACGACGGGGACAGCGACTCCACCGGCTCCATCGCCGGCAACATCCTGGGGGCATCCCTGGGCTATGGCGCCATCCCGGGCAAATACCTGGATAAGCTGGAGCTGAGGGACGTGATCGAAGAGGTGGCGGAGGACCTGTGGCAGGACTGCTCGGTGGACGACGAGGACCGGTGCGACCCGGTGTGGGAGAGCAAGTATATTGCCATGACCTACTGCCCGGAGGGAAAGACCGATGCTTAAAAAGCTGTTCATGAACGAGGGGGCCCAGCTTAAAAAGGGCCTGGCCCTGGAAAACGCCGGGAAGCTGGACGAGGCCTTCGCCGCATATAAAAAGGCGGCGGACGCCGGCAGCGCCCCGGGGATGCACGCCATCGGCAACCTGTATCTCCATAAAAACTATCAGGCCCTCACGCTCCCGTCCCTCATGCCCTGGGGCCAGGACAAGCTTATCCCCAATATGAAGGAGGCCTATGCCTGGTTCCTGAGGGCTGCCGAGGCGGGCCTCCCCAACGCCATGAGCAACGTGGGCGTGATGCTCTACAGCGGCACGGGATGCCCCAAGGACGAGGCCAAGGCCCGCCAGTGGCTGGAAAAGGCCGCCGCCGCGGGCGTGGCCCAGGCACAGAAGGCGCTGCATGACTTCTTTGATGCGGATGGCGGCGAGCCTCTGCCGGACGGGGAATACAATACGCTCCTGGACAGCTTCTGCGCCCTCATAGCAGAGCAGGACACGCCGGAGGCCCGGCAGATATATGACAAGCTCATGAACGGCACCGAGGCGCAGCTCTCCCGCCTAGGCTGGCGGCTGGCGGAGGGCAGCTACCGGATCGGGGGCGGCTTTTTCAAGTATGCCTTCCCCAACATCCGCAAAAATATCTCCTCCGCGCCGGTGAGCACCTTCCGGTGCGGCTGGGCGTCGGCCATCGTCGTGAATCTGCGGGCGTTTCCCCAGGACGCGGCCATCACCTTTGCCCAGCCCAACCTGGTCGTCCCCATCTGGGGCATCCGGGAGACAGCCGAGTATGTGGAATACGACGCTTCGCATTTCGGCTGGATCGGCGGCCGGCGCCATGCCCGGGTCCTGCGGCCCGCGCCGGGCTTCAGGGACTTGGAGGCCGGGGAGAGATATCCTCTGAGGGCCTGCGCCGTAGACGTGCCGGGCCTGCTGGAGTTTCTCGCGCTCACGGAGAACGAGGCCCTGTTCATCGACACCGGGGAGAAGGAGTACTCCGTCGAGGTGGGCTGCCTCACCGGCGGGGATGTAAAAGTGCTGATGCGCTACACCGTGGGCAGCTGGGACCAGGGCGAGGCCCCCGCCCAGGTGACGAACGTCGAATATCGGCCCGCGGCGGGATAATGGGATACGACGGGATATATGCGCCCCTGGCCGCGGCGGCGGTGCGGGGCCGCGCCATCCGCGAGGGGCTGCCGCTGCCGCCGGCGCTGGGGGAAAAGCCCCTGGGGGCCCTGACGGAGGAGGACATGGAGACCCTGCTGGACCTGGGCCGTGCCTGGGGCGTGAAGCTCTACCGCTTCAAGCGGGGCCATGAGACCCTGCCCCGGGTAAAGCAGATATTGGGCTTTCTCCGGGGCGTGCAGCCGGAGAGCCTCTTGGACGTGGGCAGCGGCCGGGGCGTGTTTTTGTTCCCATTCCTGGACGCTTTTCCAGGCGTGCCGGTAACATGCCTGGACCTGCTGGATCACCGGGCGGCCTTTTTGGAGGACATCCGCCGGGGCGGCGTGGACAGGCTCACGGCCCTGCGGGCGGACATCTGCGCATGGCCGGCGCCGGAGAAGAGCGCGGACGTGGTGACCGTGCTGGAGGTGCTGGAGCACATCCCGGACGTGCAGGCTGCGGTCGCGGCGGCGGTGCGCATCGCCCGGCGGTATGTGACCGTGACCGTACCCAGCAAAGAGGACGATAACCCAGAGCACATCCACCTGCTCACCAAGCAGGTGCTGACAGAGCTCTTCCAAAATGCCGGGTGCGGCCGGCTGCATTTCGGCGGCGTACCGGGCCATCTCATCCTTATAGCCGCCATAGGCGGGGAGGCATAGCCGTGGACCTTATCAAATACCCTCGCACGCCCCATCTGGAGGGCTCCCGGCTGCAGCCGGGGGATGAGGACCTGCGCCAGGTCCCTTTCGACGTCATCGCCGGGCGGCATCTGGTGGTGGAGGAGAAGTGCGACGGGGCCAACTCTGCCCTGTCCTTCGACGAGAGCGGCGAACTGCTCCTCCAGAGCCGGGGCCACTACCTCACTGGCGGCTGGCGGGAACGGCACTATAACCTCTTCAAGCAATGGGCCAGCGTCCATCGGGAGGCGCTCCGGGCCGTGCTGGGGAGCAGGTATGTCATGTACGGCGAGTGGCTGTACGCCAAGCACACGGTGTACTATGACCGGCTGCCCCATTACTTTTTGGAGTTCGACATTCTGGACCGGCAGACCGGCGTGTTCCTGGACACGCTCGCCCGCCATGCTATGCTGGCCGGCCTGCCGGTGGTATCCGTACCGGTGCTGGCGGAGGGGACCTTCACGGACAAGGAAAAACTGACGGCCCTGCTGGGACCGTCCCATTATATCAGCGGCGAGGGCCACCTGGACGCTCTGCGCCGGACCAGCCGCCGGCTGGGACTGGACGAAGAGCGGCAGATCCGGGAAACGGATCCCCTGCCGCTCATGGAGGGGCTCTACATCAAAGTGGAGGAGGGCGGCCAGGTCACGGACCGGATGAAGTTCGTCCGTCCCACCTTCTATCAGGCGGTGCAGCTTTCTGACTCCCACTGGCAGAGCCGGCCTATCGTGCCCAACGGTCTGGTCGTGCCGGCGGAGACCCTGTTCGGCGGTGGATATCATGCTGTCCCTTGAGGCTTTGGAGCCGATCCTGGCGGACCTGGCCGGCGTGCGGCAGGACCCCGTCTGGCACGGCGAGGGGGACGCCCTGGCCCACACCCGGCTGGTGCTGGCCCGCATGGCGGAGCAGCCGTCCTTCCTGGCCCTGGATGAGCCTGACCAGCAGATGCTGCTGGCCGCCGGGGCGCTCCACGATATAGGCAAGGCCCGGTGCACCGTGTGGGAGGACGGCCGCTGGACTGCCCCCGGCCACAGCGCCGCGGGCGCGAAGATGGCCCGGGAAGAGTTGATGACCGGGTTCGGCCTCGCCGGCACCCCGGAGACCATAGCCCTGCGGGAGGCGGTATGTCTGCTCATCCGATGGCACATGCGGCCCATGCATATTTTTGAGTGGGAAGACCCCGCCCGGGCGCTGCGGCGGATGGCCTCGGCGGGGGAGCTGACATCGGCTTTCACGCTGGAAAAGCTGGCGGTGCTGGCCGAGGCGGATATCCGGGGACGGGGCTGCCCCGACCGGGCGGAGCGGCTGGAGGATATAGCCCTCTTCCGGGCCCTGGCGGAGGAGGCCGGCTGCCTGCGGGGACCGTTTCCCTGCCCGGACCCATACAGCCGCTGGGCGTACCTGGCCGGCAGGACCGCCGTGGCCGGTCAGCGGGTATTCGACCCGTCCTGGGGCGTGGTGGTCATGGTGAGCGGCCTGCCCGGCACGGGCAAGGACACCTACATCGGCCGTCATTATGGCGGCATGCCCGTGGTGTCCCTGGACGCGGTGCGCCGGGAGATGGGCGCATCCCCCGACGACGGAGGCGGCGCGGTGGTTCACGCTGCCCGGGAGCAGGCACGGGCGCTGCTGCGGGAAAAGCGGCCCTTCGTCTTCAACGCCACCAACCTGTCCCCGGCCAACCGGGGCCGGTGGACAGAGCTTTTCCGCCGCTACGGCGCGGCGGTGCGGATAGAGTACCTGGAGACGGGCTGGGAGGAGCGCCGGCGGCGGAACCTGTCCCGGCGGGACAGCGTGCCGGAGAACGCCGTGGCCCATATGCTCCGCAGCTTTGAGCCGCCGCTTCTCACCGAGGCGGAGGAAGTGGACTGGATATGCATATAGGCGGAGTACCGCCCGACACACAGAGAGAATGGAGGGAGAGGATATGTTGGAGGAGACGCTGCCTGAGGTATTCAAACCGTTCGAGACGCCCAGGGAGATGCCCGGACCGGCCGACCTTGAACAGGCGCAGGAAATGAGCGAGTTTGATCGCTACGACGAGGCTGCCGAGCAGGGGATGGAGGCATACAGCATCACCCGGGGCGGGTTTGCCGAGTCCGGCCTCTATGTCCCCGGGCACGTGGAGGAGATAAACCCCGAAGCCGCGGAGTTTGACCCGGAGATGCAGGAGCTGGCCAATGAGCTGGATACCTGGATAGAGCAGAAGGAGCCCATGTCCTGTGCCGTCGCATCCCAGACCATGGCCATCAATCAGCTGGAGCACGGCAGTCATTCCGAGCAGGAGCTCATCGATATGGGGCGGGAAAAGGGATGGTACAGTCAAAACGGTACCCTGCCCCGGGACGTGGGAAAGATCGCCGAGGCGATGGGCGCCGAGGTGGAGCGCCGCCGGGGGGTGGACGCCTCCGAGCTGACGCTGGCCAACGACCCCTCCGTCAAGGTCCTGGCCAACATCGACAGCACGCTCCTGTTCTACCCGGAGAGCGGCAAGCGATGTAAGCCCGACCACTGCGTGCAGGTGCTGCGTGTGGAGCAAACGGAGCAGGGAGAATTCGTGATCCTCAACGACCCCGGCCACGAGGCCGGGCGGGGCGCGGTCTACCCAATGGAGGTCTTTGCGAAGGCCTACCACGGCGATATAACGACGATCAGAAAGGAGCGGGAGATATGAACGGCGAGGAATTTATGGAGCAGCTTCTCAGCTGCGATCAGGCGATGGACCATATCCCCCTGGAGCTGCAGGCCACGCTCCCGCTGCCCTGCGCGGGCGGAGAGAGAAGGGTTGTGTGCTGGTACTACCGGCTGGACAGCCTGGGCGGCGAGGTGAAGATCTGGTCGCCCGCGCTGCGGGTGATATGGGACGCGGATACCCTGTCCGTGGTGAGCAAAGAGGAACGGCAGCCGGCGCTCCTGGGCTCCGGGCAGGACGTGCTGGACCCCGCCCACCGCAGGCGGGAGGATGCCTACCTGAACGGTCCGCTGACGGACTATCTGGCCCGGGGCGCCGCGGAGGGCGCCGCCGAAAGCTGGCTGTCCGCCGCGCCGGCGGCCCTTCGCCCCTGGCTTCAGGAGGCTATGAAGGAGGTGCGCTATGTCTGAGATATTCAAGGAGGCCATGGAGACCCCTCCTGAGCAGCACGAGGTCCCCGATACGCCGGAGCAGCGGGAGATGGACCAAGCCATGGAGGCCGCCCAGCTCCCCGAGGTCATGGAGGAGCAGCGGGAGATGGACGAAGCCGCTGCGGTCTCGCCCGCCGCGGAGAGCGCCGAGCGGGAGGAGATGCTGGGCGCGAAGGAGACGAGCGGTGAAAAGCTGGCCGCCCAGTTTTTCGAGATGGCGGATCAGTCACTGCACGACGCCGACGTCATGTACGAGAACTTCATCCACCGCATCCCCGAAATGAAGGACGAGGCGCTCCGGTGCGAGATGCGCGAGGACTCCGTGCGCGCCATGCTGCCCTCGGAACAGGAGTCGCTGCTCTGGTCTGAGAAGGACCTGGAGAAGGCGTACGCGATGGTGGACGAGCTGCACGATAAGACAGTCCAGGCCAAGGAGGCCCGGGCCGAGGCGCTCATCCACCGCATAGACAAAGAGCTGGCAGGTTTCTGAACCTTCCGGCGCCATGCTGATGATATGAAAGGAGACGCACGATGCCCAACAACTATGAGATGCCCCCCATGGAGGGTCAGGAACGCCTTTCCGGCGAGTTGAATGCCGCCGCCGCGATGGAGGCCGCGGAGACCGACCAGACCGCGCTGGAGCAGCAGGAGATGGACGCCGGGGCCGAGGCTGCCGGGACGCCGGAGCTGGAGGCCGAACAGAAAGAGATGGACGAGGGAGAGCATCTGGGCTATTCCTCGGAGCATTACAAGCACGAGATGGCGGCGGCTATCAAAAACGACAACAAGATCGCCTATGAGAACGCCAAAAGGAACTACGCCGAGAAGGTCGCCAAGGAACAGGCCAGGGAAATGGAAAAGAAGGCCAAGAGAGAGGCGTCAAAGAAATAATTAAAAAACAAAAGGAGAGAAAAAACAATGGCTAAAGGTTCGAAAAACGGGGGCGCCCTTCGGGGCTCCGTGGAAGCCGTCGTAGCGGCTGCTGCTCAGAGAGGCATCTCCGTCACAGGGGATGAGATGATGTCCCTGGTCAAGACCCATGCGGCCGGCGCCGCCGCGTCCTTGATGGCGGCCGGCGCGATCCCCGGTGCGGGCAGCGCCATCGCCATCGGCATCGAGAGCGGCTTCGTCTGGTCGATGTATTACCGCATCTGCTCCAAACTGAAGATCAGCATCAAGAAAAACGTGCTCAAATCCCTGGGCTCGGCCCTCATCACCAACCTGGGCGCCAGCATCGCCTCCGAACTCATCGCGGGCACGGTGCTGAGCTTCTTCCCCGGCATCGGTACGCTGGGCGCGGCGGCCGTGAATGGCCTGATGGGCTACAGCATCACCTACTATGCCGGCATCGTCTTCATGAACCTGCTGACCCGCGTGTTCAAGGCGGGCGGCTCCCTGGAGGACATGAGCGAGAAAGAGATGAAGAACATAATGTCGGGGGTCACCAAGGACGTGAAGTTCTCCGACATCAAAGACGAGGCCAAGCAGGGCTTCAAAGACCGCAAAAAGGACGGCGTCGCCACCGTCATCCAGGACGAGGACGCCGCGGCCGCGGCGGTGCCGACCAAGCCCGAGCGCACCTATTGGCTGCACACCGGCATCGACTTCGGCAGCACCAACTCCGTGATGGCCTGGCGGCTGTACAAGTGGACCGAGAAGGACGATTGGCAGCTGGACGAGCAGCACAACAAGGACAACAACATCGTCCGCTGCCCCACCATGCTGGTGTTCAAAAAGGACAACCCTGACCACAACAACGTGCAGGCTGAGCCCGGGGACGTGATCGTCGGCAGCCACGCCGAGGAGCTGGCCAACGACCCGCTGGAGCCCGCCGTCGCCCGGACAAACTTCAAGCCCGTGTTCTACGACGCGCCGGACGGCAGCGCCGAGCAGAAGGAGGCCGAGGAGCTCATCGGCCTGTTCATGAAGCATCTCTATGAGCTCTACCAGGGCGATATCCTGGCCAGCCTTCCCAACGAGGTACAGAAGGATATGTGCACTACCGTGCATATCTCCACGCCTGTGCGCGCCGGCAGCACCCACCGCAAGCGCATGGCGGAGCTGGCCAAGCAGGCCGGCTTTGCCCACGACGGCAAATATAACTTCATCGATACCTCCCGCAACGAGGCGGAGTGCGTCATGCACCTGACCGTGGACGCGAACATCAGCAACATGCAGCGGCTCATGGACATCAGCCACGGCAAGTCCGCGCTCACCATCATGTTCGTGGATGTGGGCGGCAGTACGACGGACATCGAGGTCATCAAGCAGGAGATGCACAGCGCCGGCAAGAGCACACAGGTGCTGGCCATGTGGCCCAGGGGGAACGTGCAGTATATGCTGGGCGGCCGGGAGGTCGACCGGGCGATATTCGACTACCTCATCGACAGACAATGCCTGATCCCGGAGTACGCTGAGGATGCCTGGAACCACGGCACCGCCAAGACCCTCTTCCGCAAGCTCAAGGAGAGCAACAACGAGAACCTGCGCGCCGGCAAGCCCATCGCCAAGCTGGGCACCATAAGCTCCGCCTGCGGCGACCCCGACGAGGAGGAAAAGCCCCTCAACAAGTACGCCGACTACAGGATCACCCGGGAGGTCTTTGAAAACGAGATCTGCCGCCGCTACATAAACGATCTGTGCGCGGCCATGCACGAGGTGCTCAGAGGCAGCGGCGAGGACGAGGTGGACGCCGTGTTCGTCACCGGCGCCGGGTCCCGCCTGTACTTCATCCACGACCTGATCCTGGGCCGCTATGGCGACGAGCCGCTGGGGCTTACCCAGCTGCAGCAGGACGAGTCCCGCCTGTTCGACAACTATCGCGACCCCGCCACCTGCTGCGCGGAGGGCGCCATCTGCGGCGTTATGTAAACTGATCCGCCGCGTGAAATAAGGAGGATATCCGATGCAGACCGAGCTGATGGTGCGCCAGCCCACAAAGCTGGAGCTGTCGATGGCCGAGGAGCAGATCGGCGGCAACTGGATGCCCTATCTGATGGACATGCAGCTGAGCCGGAACTATCTCAACAACATACAAAACCCTGAGCAGTGGGACATCTCCGTCTCCGGCCTCAACGCCCCTTTCGGCTGGCTGCAGATCGACCGCCTGCCCATGGACGACGAGAATGGGTACGGCCTTCTGCAGGCGTGGCAGAGCGTGCTCAGCGCCTGCCACACCCTGGGGCTGAAGGTGGCCTTCGTCCTGCGCCGGGTCAAGGGGCAGACGAAGATATACCTGGGCGCCATCAACGGCGACGGCAACCGCCACGCCGCGTGCAACGTGATGAAGCAGTGCGTGTCCGTCTATATGCCAGGCGCGGTCCTGCAGGAGCAGAACGCCGGCTTCGACATGGCCGAGACGCTGAGCCCCGCCGGGGAGTTTACGGGCGTGGTCACGGGCATCCCCTCGCTCCAGGGCCGGGACGACCATCCCCTGGCCCAGACGCTGGACAAGCTGGCCGGCGGCATCACCGCCGGTGGCAGCCACAAAAACTACGCCCTGGTGGTGATCGCGGACCCGGCGAAGGACGCGGAGATCACCCAGCTGCAGCAGAAGCTTCTGCGCATCAAGAGCGAGCTGCACACCCTGGCGTCCTACAGCGAGTCCCAGGGCGAGAACGAGGGAACCAACGAGGGTAACAGCAAGACCCGCCGCTCGGGCATGGCGGTCATCCTCAGCATGGTGCAGTCCGCCACGCTCATCTCCGGCATGACGGGTAACCTGCTGGGCTACGCGGGCATGTCCCTGCTGTCCACCATGATGGGCGCGCTGGTGGGCGACAAGGGGAAGAGCGAGACCCAGACCCACAGCCTCACCAGCAGCCTCACCCATGAGCACAAGGACTTCACCATCAGCTACTGCGAAAAGCTCATCGACAAGCACGTCGCCCGCATGGAGGGCGGCCGCAGCATGGGCTTCTGGCAGGTGGGCACCTATGTGCTGGGGGAGGAACGGGAGACGGTGGACGCGGTGCTGGCGCTGCTCCGGTCCGTCTATTCGGGCAGCGAGAGCTACGTCGAGCCCATCCGGGTCATCAACACCTCCGGCAACGAGCAGATACACGAGATGATCAGCAGCATGCGCTTCGTGCCGCTGCCGGTGCCCACGGACGACCCCGGCGGCCATTGGCACGTCCTGGGCCGCATGTATGAGAGCCTGACCACGCCCCTGACCACCCAGGAGCTGTCCCTGGCCACCAGCCTGCCCCACAACGACGTGCCGGGCCTGCGCTTCGTGCGCAACGCGGTCCACTTCGCGGCGAACCCCGCCGTGGTGCGCCAGAAGGAGAACGCCATCGTGCTTGGCCAGCTCATGGATATGGGCGCCCAGCAGGTATCCGACTACGCCATGGATGTGAACGCCCTGGTGCGCCACACCCTGGTGGCCGGGAGCACGGGCTCGGGCAAGTCCACCACCTGTAAGCGCATCCTGCGGGAGGTGCTGGGCAAGAACATCCCGGTGCTGATCATAGAGCCCGCCAAGGACGACTACGTCACCTGGGCGATGGAGATGAACAAGACCCTGCCGGAGCAGTCCCGGTTCACTATCTATATGCCCGGCGCGGATGAGTTCGACGGCGTGGAGCTTCCGCAGTTTCATCTCAACCCCTTCCAGCCCGCGGCCTACCGGGACAGCAAGGTGCGCATCCAGCAGCACAGCGAGCACTTCGCCACGCTTTTGAACGCCTGCCTGCCCTCGGAGGACATCATCCCCATCCTGATCGACGAGTCGGTGCAGCACTGCATCCGGGTCAAGACCACCAACGCGGGCATCGACATCGACCAGCGGCTCAACGAGCAGATGAAGCAGTACCCCACCATGGTATCCCTCGGCTGCGCGGGCAACGCCATCATCAAGCGCAAGACCTACGCCCAGCAGACGAAGGACAGCTTCGAGGAGATATTGCGCACCCGCTTTGAGTACTTAAAGCGGGGCACCCGGGGCAGCATCCTCAACACGCCCCGCTCCGTGGACTTCGACGAGCTGTTCTCCCGCCCGGCGGTGATCAACCTGAGCTGCCTGGCCGGCAGCAAGGACAAGGCGCTCATCATGTCGCTGCTGCTGCTGGCGCTGTATGAGTACCGCCAGTCCCGCTATGCCAACGACCCGGCCTATCGGGACGAGGCAAAGAAGAACAGGCTCATGCACCTGATGCTCATCGAGGAGGCTCACAACGTGCTCACACGCCCCGCCCCCACGGCCAATGGCGGCAGCCCCGAGATGGCCGCGGCGGACCTGTTCACCAACATCCTGTCCGAGATACGCAGCTACGGCCAGGGCATGATGATCGTGGACCAGGTGCCCACCCGCCTGATCGAGGACGCCGTCAAGAACACCAACTACAAGATAACCCACCGCCTCGCCTCGCCGGACGACATCGAGGTGATGGCCCGGGGCATGGGCCTGAACGAGGAGCAGCAGGAGATGGTGGCCTCCCTGGAGATAGGCCACGCCATCGTCCGCGGCGACCAGGATGACGGCCCCAGCTGGGTGAAGATGAAGCGCTGAGACTGACACGCTGGTCCGCTGTATCAGGTTGATGATGGTGGACTGACAGGTAGGCTTGGCCGATCATGGCGCCAATAAAGGCGGTAATGACAACATCAATATCGGCCAGGTGCATGTTCAGCTGCCCGCTCATTGCCAACTCCATAAAGTATGCGTTGTGGTGGTTCTTCAGGTATTCTATCCGCCGCCTCTGTCCTCAGACGCCTGCGGGCCTGTCCTCTGACGGGGATGGGAGCAGATTTGTCACCCGCCAATGTGTGGATCAAAAACTTCATAAAACAGCAGAGAGGCAAAATACCTCTCTGCTGTTGCTTTTTCCCTTTGCCATGCCAATGTGTGGCAGGCTTGTTTTCATACTTCCTTATCAGCACCTAGCTATCGCCGGGGGCTTTTTTGCGCGCTTATATCCTCGCCGCGCCGGAGTCCCGGGCGGCCTGGGCCACGGCGGCGGCCACCGCGTCCCGCACCCGGGGGTCGAAGGGCCGGGGGATGATGTACTGGGCGGACAGCTCGTCGCCGCCCACCAGGTCCGCCAGGGCATGGGCGGCGGCCACCTTCATGGCGTCGTTGATATCCCGGGCCCGCACGTCCAGCGCGCCCCGGAAGATGCCGGGGAAGGCCAGGACGTTGTTCAGCTGATTGGGCAGGTCGCTGCGGCCGGTGGCGGCCACGGCAGCGCCGTTTTTGATCGCCTCGTCGGGGAAGATCTCCGGCGTGGGATTGGCGCAGGCGAACACGATGGCGTCCTTCGCCATGGAGCGGACCATCTCCCCGGTGATGGAGCCGGGGGCGGACACGCCGATGACCGCGTCCGCGCCGCGCAGGGCGTCGGCCAGGGTGCCGGTGAGGCCGGTCTTATTGGTGACGGCGGCCAGGGAGGCCTTGGCGGGGTTGAGGCCCGGCCGGCCCGCGGCGATGGCGCCGGTCCGGTCGCAGACGATCACATCCCCCGTCCCTGCCTGGACCAGCAGCCGGGCGATGGCGGTGCCGGCGGCGCCGGCGCCGTTGATGACCACCCGCACGTCCTCCAGACGCTTATGGACCACCTTCAGGGCGTTGATGAGCCCCGCCAGGGCGATGACGGCGGTGCCGTGCTGGTCGTCGTGGAACACGGGGAT
>CANRPD010000052.1 GCA_947632385.1 uncultured Clostridia bacterium
GTGGGCGTAGCGTCAGCGCAGCTGACGCTGGACAACATAGACTTGCTTTGTCATAAGGTCAAACGGCGGGACAGGTCCATCGAAACGGAGAGTTTATATCTTCCCGACCTTCATTCTGTTCAGCCGTTTGACCTCCTACATAGGCGCAACCACCGCCTAATCCACCAAAAGGGGGTCTATCATCATGGACAGAACATATTTGCGGGGCGATCTATATTACGCGGATCTCGGTCGCGGGATCGGCTCCGAGCAGGAGGGCTACCGCCCGGTCGTGATCATTCAAAACAATATTGGGAACCGGTACAGTCCCACGGTCATCATTGCCGCTATTTCCAGCAAGGTAGGGGTCAAGCCCAGGCTGCCGACACATTACTTTATCAATGCGGAGGACGGTCTGGAGCTTCCGTCGATCATCTTGCTGGAGCAGCTCCGCACCGTGGACAAGCTCAGGTTGGACAAGTACATCGGCCATCTGCGGAAAGAGCATATCGATGGCATGAACCATGCGCTTGCCGTCAGCATTGATTTCCTTCAAAATGCGCCACAGTCTTTGGTCATGTGCCTTTGCGGCGTCTGTGCGGAAAACTTCCGAAACACAGGCGCATATTATTTGCGCCGCGTCGATCCGGAACAGGCCGCCAAGGACACTTGTACCTACTGCAACCAGAGGATGGGCGTTGATTATGAGATTATTTCAAGGAGGAGCTGAGCATGAACATGAACGAGAAAAACGAACTGATCTATCTCGCTGCGTACACAGTCATTCGGAAAATGTTGGACGAAAAGGTGATCGACCGGGCGGCTTTTGAGCGGCTGAATCTGAAAATGGCGGAAAAGCAGAACTGCAAGCCGGTCGCAGTATAGAAGGCAGGAACCGTCAAGTATGCGAATGGAAAAATCGCATCCTTGCCGGTTCCCGGATACATACGGATAATAGGGGAGAACAAATTTTACAGGAGGTTTCAAAACACATGGCAAAAGCAAGAACCGTGAAATCATATGAATTGAGTCCGAAAAACGTAAAAGTCATTCGGGCTCTTTCAGATGAGGACAACAGGAAGATCCGTGTTGCGGCGTATTGCCGCGTCAGCACGGATTCGAGCGACCAGGCAAATTCCTTCATTGCACAAGTCCGGTATTACAATGATTTCCTGCGTCATTCGGATACAATGGAGCTCGTCGATATTTATGCGGATGAAGGGATCACCGGGACCAGCACGGAAAAGCGGGACGAGTTTAACCGGATGATCCGGGATTGCAAACTCGGCAAGCTCGACAAGATATATGTAAAGAGCGTTTCCCGATTTGCTCGTAACGCGCTTGACTGCATTGAGAATATCCGCCTGATGAAGTCGTATGGCGTTACGGTCCTTTTTGAAAACGATGGACTCGATACGGCGTGTATGAACTCGGAGATGATTTTATACATTAAGAGCGCTTTTGCGCAAAGCGAATCTCTCTCCAATTCAAAGCGAGTGTCTACCGCGATCCGCATGAAAATGGAAACGGGACAGTTCGTGATTCCCGCTGTTCCATACGGGTACAGGCGGGTAGACAAAAAGCTCGTGATCGAACCGTCCGAAGCGAAGGTCGTGAAGCAGATCTTCGAGATGTATCTGCACGGACTCGGCAAGGCGAAGATCGCGCTGGAATTACAGAAATCCAACCCGGAACGATCCTGGAACAGGGAATCCGTGAGATGTATTTTGGGCAATGAAAAATATGTCGGCGACAGTCTGTATCAGAAAACCTATACGCCTCCGGTGCTTCCATTCAAGACGAAGCGGAACAAAGGGGAGGTCGATCAATACTATGTAGCCAATTCACATGAGGCGATCATTGACCGCGCTACCTTTGAGCAGGTGCAGACGATCCTGTCAAAGAACCGTGAGACCAATCATTCGAGAGCCAAACCAACGACAAGAAATTATACAGGCAAGATCTATTGCGGCGACTGCGGCTGGGCGTATAAATCCAAAGGTCAGAGAGATGAACGGCGCTGGGTGTGCTCTAAAAGCGGGACGGCGGGACACAAATGTCAAACCGCTCCGATTACGGAAGATGATTTGGAACGTACCTTTGTTGTGCTTTATAACAGACTAAAGCAAAATGAGGGAACGATCCTCCATAATACGCTTACACAGCTCACAGAACTGAAGAAGCGAATTACAATGGGGAAGGATGGGATCGCGGAGATCGATCAGGAAATGGCGTCGCTTGTAGCGGAAAGCAGTATGTACGCTCGACTCTACCGGCAAAAGATCATGGATGACGTGAGTTACCGGGAACAATCCGGTATGATCAACAAACGTATCGCTGAACTGCGGAGCCGCCGACAAAAACTTGTAAAAGAAGATGAGGATGAGACGTGTATTGAGCAACTTCGGAAGATGAAGGAGGACCTTGCGGCTATGCCGGACGCGCTTCTGTGGTTTGACGCAGACGTCTTTGACAGACTGGTCGAAAAGGTGATCGTCAGGCCAAAGGATACGTTGGAATTTGAGTTAAAATGCGGGATGAGACTAAAGGAGAAGATCATATGGAGCTGAGAACGATTCTATACGGTTACAGCAAAGAGCGGCAGGGTTTTACCGTTGTCCCCGAAGAAGCGGCAGTCGTTCGCAAAATATTCGCCGAATACATATCTGGCGTGACCTTAAAACGGATAGCAGACGAGTTGACGTCGAATCAAGTGGTTTACTATCAAGACAAAACCAGCTGGACGAAAAATACCGTTTGCAGGATTTTGGAGAATCCGCACTATGCCGGAGATTTGGAGTATCCGGCAATCGTGCCCAAGTCCGAGTATGATATGGCGGCTGCCATCAAAAACAGTAAAGGCGGTTCAAGAGAGCGAGACACCGAAGAGATCGCTTGGCTGAAACATAAAATGCGATGTGGCGAATGCGGAAGCAGATACACCCGTAGGAAACATTATTCAGGCACACACGAACGGTGGGTATGTATAAACGGTTGCAAGTCAGAACTGTTTGTGGACGACGCCGTCCTGTATCAAAAGCTTCACAGCATCCTCAGCCGGGTGATAGGCAATCCCTCTGTGCTGCGATACGATGAACCGTGCGAGACCCATTACGAGCCAACGCTGGTGGTACAGCGAAACGAGAGAGAAATAGATCGGATGATCGAGCAGCAAAACCCGGCTTTCGTGCCTATAAAAAAGATGATTTACGAGAGCGCGGCGCAGAAGTTCGACTGCTGCCGGATCGATTACTCCCAGAGCGTCACGGAAGCGCTGATTGCGTATCTCGAACAGCTTTTCGGGATGGACTCCCTCGATTTTGCTCTCCTCAAAAAGATTGTAGAGAGCATCGAGGTCAAAAAGGACGGGAGCATTGCCATTCGTTTTCTGAATCAAAAAAACATAGACGAAAAGGAGTAGGTCTGAAATGGAGAATACAGCGTTACCAAAGGTTGTCACTAAAATTGCAGCAAATCCGGCATTGGCCACGAGATACGATCCGAATCGGCCCCTGAAGGTCGCGGCGTATTGCCGTGTCAGCACAGACGAAGAAGATCAGATCAACAGCTACAATTCCCAAGTCAAATATTATCGTGAGAAGATCACGCAGAATCCCAAATGGCGTTTTGTGGACATCTATGCCGATGAAGGGATCACGGGTACGATTGCCAGCAAGCGGGAAGATTTTATGCGTATGATTTCGGACTGCGAAAAAGGGAAGATCGACCTGATACTTACAAAGTCGGTATCTCGGTATGCCCGTAACGTAGTAGGCAGCCTGAAATATCTTCGTATGCTGAAAGCGATGGGGATCGGGATCTACTTTGAAGAGCAGAATATCAATGCGCTGACAGAGTCCAGCGAAACATATATTGGTATTTTCAGCGTAATGGCGCAGTCTGAAAGTGAAAACATCAGCGCCAATGTATCGTGGGGAATCCGCAAACGGATGCAGGACGGTACCTACGCCTGCCATGTTGGCATTCTTGGATATCGTCGGAGCCGGGAAACCGGTGAGATCTATATTGTCCCGGAAGAAGCGGATACGGTTCGGAAAATATACAGTATGTATCTTGACGGAAATACCGCGACACAGATCCGAGCATATATGGAAGCCAACGGGTTCAAAACCAGACAGGGGAAAACGAAATGGAGCAATTCCACTATCCTCAGTATGCTTCAAAATGAAAAGTACGTCGGAGACATCCTCTATCAGAAAACTTTCATAGCCGACCCGATCAGCAAAAGACAGGTGGACAATCGGGGAGAGAAGGATAAATATCTTGTGAGCAACAATCACCCCGCTATTATTGACCGGGACACGTTTATGCGAGTTCAGACCGAGATGGCCCGTCGCGCGAGTAAACGCAGAACTTCGGACAAGGCTTTGACGCAGCTCGGCAAATACAGCGGAAAGTACGCGCTTTCGGAAATCCTTGTGTGCGGTGAATGCGGCAGTCCATACCAAAGGAGAACATGGACGCAAAAGGGAAAGGAAAAGCGTATTTATTGGCGCTGCCTCACCCGTATTGAGCACGGGACCAGACTCTGTCAGAACAAGGGCGTTGAAGAAAAGAAGTTGCAGGAAGCCATCTGCAGAGCTCTGAAGCGAGGGGTCGAAGAAAGCCGGGAAGTCTATTCACTGATCGAGGCGAATCTCACTTATGCCGTTTCAGGGGAGGAGGGTTCTTATGATATCTTCTCGTTAGAAAAGAGCATTTTGGAAAAGCAGACAGAGGTGAGCGATCTGGTGAAGCTCAGTATGCGGTCAGACGCCAACGTCGAAAAGTATGAATCTGAAATTGCAAAAATCTATGCTGAGATCAGGGTGCTCCGTGAACAGGTGCAGCGAGCACGGGGGATCATGCGGAAAAACACGGAGGTCAACGAGGAGATCAAAAGAATTACCGAATGGCTCAAAGGGCGGGACCTCGTTTTCGAGGAATATGATGATGTTGTCGTCCGGCGATTGGTGGATACGATTCGGGTGAATAGAGACGATACCATCACACTGACACTCAAAGGGGGCGTTGAATTAACCGAAGCAATCGAATCGACAAGTGAATAATGGATATGAAGGCGGGGCGTCCGGAAAATCGGATCGCTCCGTTTTTCCTGTTGCATTTTTTCGAGAAGCCTGCTATAATAACATTCAGAAACGCATAGCGGTGCTTGTGCTATTTCGTTCGTTTGGCAGCTTGTGACAAGCGTGTATGCAGTTTCGGCTTTGTGTTCCCGTGACGAGGGGAAAAGGGTCATGGGTGAGTTCATCGGCGCAAGACACGATTGCCCGTTTGAAGGGCAAACATTTGGAAGCCTCTTGCGTATCAAGGGGCTTCGTTGTTTTTTGCATTGATTAACAACCACTTGCTCTGGCAACTGGATTTGCAAAGTGCAAAAGTACGGCAATTCATTTAAGAGAGAAGATCGCAAAAAGCCTGAACTGGTCCGGTTCAGGCTTTTCTTTGTTCGCGCATTCGTCTGACTGATTTTTGAGAGAAGTGGGAACTGAGTTCCCTTCGTAAGTGAAAACCATCGCTTTCTTTCCGCCGCATATATACGCTTTGTAGCAGACCGAATCCCCAGTAGAGACAGGCAGTAGAGGACCCACCTGCGCTGAAAAAAGGCAAAGTCACGCCCATGGCCGGCAAGAGTGCCAGACACATCCCGATGTTGGATATCGTTTGGAGAGCAATCATTCCGAAAAATCCGAAGCATACGTATTTGCCAAGCTCATCTCTGGAAGAATGTGCGACATGAAGAACTTTGAACATAAATAGCGCCAGCAAAAGAATGATCAGGGAACACCCAATAAACCCCAGTTCTTCTCCCGCCACGGAAAAGATATAATCACTGTGTTGGAACGGGACGCTGTTGCTGGCGACCCGACGGCCTTGGAACAGCCCTTGCCCCGCCCATTGACCACTGCCGATGGAAATTCGACCCTCGTACTGTTGATATCCATCGTCCAAGCGAACCGAATCATTCTCCAGATTGAACACGGCAATGAACCGTCTCTTCTGGTAATCCTTCATGACAAATTGCCACATCAGGGGCAGAGCAATCAAGATCAAGCCGCCCAACACAGCAAAGTAACGCAGTTTTATCCCTGCAGAAAAGCTCATAGAAACGAATATGGCAAAGAACACGATAGCCGCGCCGGTATCCCCCTGCATTTCGCACAGCAGCATGGGGACCAGCGCATGACAGGCGAGCAGGATGACCTGTAACGGCTCATTGAGCATGCTTCTTTTTTGCAGAACATCTAAGTGTTTTGCAAAGGTCAGGATAAAGGCGATCTTGACCAGTTCCGATGTTTGAAAGGTCCTGCCAGCCACATTGATCCAGGCACGCGCTTCCACACCGCCGCCACCCGTCACCTCCTCGCCAAAGAGGGCCGTATAGATCATTAAAAAGATGGAGATTCCTGCCAGCAGATACCAGAAATTGGCGATTTCCATATAATCGATCATTGAGATAAAAACAGCACCGACTAGGCCGATCAGTACGGCGAGGACCTGGGTGCGGAAATAGTCCTCCCAAGTTGCCCGCGAGACGCTTTTCAACAACAAAAGGCTGTATACCGCGATGGCAGTCAGCAGGAGCCAAAGCAGGATATCTGCCCGTCGGAGATAATTGACGAACGATTTCAATAACTGTCTGATCATAAAAGATCCTTTCTGTTCCAGCACAAAGCGTTCTATATCTTAAAAAATAGGACCGAATATAGAAAATTCTCCATTTTTTCTCAAAAACAGTATATCACAAAGGGCAAACCTCGGCAAGTTTTTTCGCAGGATTTGCTTTACTATTTTGCTCAAATCCGATATAATCATCAAGGGATGCTGTATGTGGACCCAAATACCTACGCGAAAGGCGCGTGACGACCATGCTCACCGATATTGAGATTGCTCAAAGCACAAAGCTCAAGCCGATTTCTGAGATTGCTCACAAACTGGGTATTCTGGACGATGAACTGGAATTCTACGGCAGATACAAGGCCAAAATTAACGAGGCAGCTTTTTCCAGGCTCAAGGACAAACCGGATGGCAAGCTGGTCTTGGTGACAGCAATCAATCCAACGCCTGCTGGCGAAGGAAAGACGACGACCACTACTGGTCTAGGCGAAGCCATGGCCAAAATCGGGAAAAATGCCATTATTGCCTTGCGCGAACCTTCTCTTGGCCCTGTGTTTGGCATCAAAGGCGGAGCGGCAGGGGGCGGTTATGCACAGGTCCTGCCGATGGAAGACATCAATTTGCATTTTACTGGGGACATGCATGCCATTACTTCCGCCAACAATCTTTGCTGTGCCATGTTGGATAACCACATGCAGCAGGGGAACCCCTTGGGGATCGATCCCAGGCGAGTCCTTATAAAGCGGTGTATGGATATGAACGATCGTGCTCTACGAAATGTAATCGTGGGCCTCGGGGGTAAGGCCAATGGTGTGCCTCGGGAGGATGGGTTCATTATCACAGTAGCTTCTGAGGTCATGGCGATCCTCTGCCTGGCAGCTGATATGGAGGACCTGAAGAAGCGTCTGGGGAATATTCTGATCGCTTATACATACGACAATCAGCCTGTGTATGCCCGCGATATCAAAGCAGAAGGCGCTATGGCAGCTCTTTTGCGCGACGCAGTGAATCCAAACTTGGTCCAGACCATTGAAGGTACGCCTGCCATTATGCATGGGGGTCCGTTTGCCAATATTGCCCATGGATGCAACTCTGTGCGGGCGACCCGCTTGGCCCTGAAACTGGCGGATTACTGCATCACGGAAGCTGGCTTTGGTTCTGACCTCGGCGCTGAGAAGTTTATGGATATCAAATGCCGCATGGCTGGACTGAAACCGGACTGCGTCGTGGTGGTCGCTACAGCGCGGGCTCTCAAATATAACGGGGGCGTACCCAAAGATCAGGTCTCCAAGGAGAATGTGGAAGCACTGCGGGCCGGATCAGTCAATCTGAGAGCCCATGTAGAGAATATGCGCAAGTATGGTGTCCCTGTGGTGGTTGCCATCAACCGGTTTGGATCAGACAGTGACGCTGAGTTGCAAGTGATCGATGATTGCTGCAAGGAGATGGGTGTGCCCTATGCGTTGAGCTGCGTGTTTGAACAGGGCGGTGAAGGTGGCAGGGAGCTTGCTGAAACGATCTGTAAGGTCATGGAGGAGCAGGAATCTCATTACATGCCTATTTATCCCGCAGAAGCAACCATTGAGGAAAAGATCAATACGATTGCCCGGGAGATCTATGGCGCTGACGGGGTGACTTTTACCAGTCAGGCACTGAAGGCGTTGCCTGGAATTCGAGACCTGGGTGGCGACCAGATGCCCGTGTGTATTGCAAAAACCCAGTATTCCCTCTCTGATGATCCGACGATGCTTGGTAGGCCAAAGAACTTTACGATTACGATCCGTGATCTAAAGCTGTCCAGTGGTGCGGGCTTCGTTGTGGCTTATGCCGGTGATATCATGACGATGCCCGGACTGCCCAAGGTTCCCGCAGCAGAAAAAATCAATGTGGATGAGAATGCAGTAATCCACGGCCTGTTCTGATGCGGTATCTTTTCACGACCCGATCTCCAGAGGAAACGGAACAACTTGCTGCTCGGCTGGGTTCACGGCTCACCGGTGGTGAGGTGATCGCATTCACAGGCGGGATGGGCATGGGGAAGACTGCCTTTACACGGGGCCTCGCAAGGGGTTTGGGGATCTGTGAGCCGGTGGTCAGTCCCACCTTTGCACTGGTCAATGAATATGTCGGACGGCTCAAATTGGAACACTTTGATATGTATCGGGTAGAAACCTGGGATGATTTGGATTCTACCGGTTTTTTCGAGGCTATGACGCCTGGAACGGTTCTGGCGGTGGAGTGGAGCGAGAATATTGAAAATGCGCTTCCCGAGAACTGCATCCGGGTGCAGATTGTTCCCGGTGAAGCACCAGATACTCGCTTGATCACGATAGAAGGCTGGAAGGGGGAAGCGCTTTGCTAATCTTGGCCGTTGAATCCTCGGCGGGTCCAGCTTCTGTTGCGGTCGTGAAAGACAACTTTCTGTTGGCCGAGTCCTTTCAAAATGCCCAAAGTACCCATAGCCAGACACTGTTACCGATGGTAGAACGGCTGATGAACGACTTGTCGATCACTGCCGATGACCTAGATTTACTGGCTGTATCCAATGGACCGGGCTCTTTTACCGGCGTACGTATCGGGGTAGCATGTGTCAAGGGAATCGCCTTGCCCAATCATATACCTTGCTGTGGGGTTTCGACGTTAGAGGCAATTGCTATGGGAGGGAGGAGCTGTCCTGGCTCTGTTGTCTGTGCAGTTATGGATGCACGACGCGGACAAGTTTACAACGCTCTGTTTTCCATAGAGAGACCCGGTCTCTCCAGACTGACGCCGGACCGAGCCATTTCAGTTGCAGACTTAAAAAAAGAATGTCTTCAGTTTGGAAACCGCTTGCTGTTGATCGGAGACGGAGCCGCTCTCTGCTACGAGTCTTTTTTAGATTTCGGTGCCCGGTTGGCTCCTCCAGAAAGTCGCTTTCAACGGGCAAGTTGGGTCGCTCTTGTTGCAGAACGTCAAGCGAATAGAGAGGGCGGGACAGTTTCGCCTCAAGAACTTTTACCTTCCTATTTGCGATTGCCGCAAGCGGAACGGGAACTTAACAAGCACCGAAGAGAGAGGGAAGAATGATGAAACTGGCATTGGGCTGCGATCATGGCGGTTTTCCATTGATGGAGGCAGTACGCCGTTATTTGTCGGAAAAGCACATCGAGGTTGAAGATTTTGGCTGTTTTAGCACCGAATCTGTGGACTATGCCCCGATTGCTGCAAAGACAGCCCGGGCGGTTGCGGAGGGACAGGCAGATTACGGTGTGCTGATTTGTACCACTGGACTGGGTGTTTCTATGGCCGCAAATAAGGTCAAAGGGATTCGCGCTGCGGTATGTACCAATGAATTGAGTGCCGAAATGACACGCCGCCACAATAATGCGAATGTTTTGTGCATGGGTGCCCGCATGGTCGATGAAACTGCCGCACTGCGGATGTTGGATATCTTTTTGGGGACCCCTTTTGAAGGGGGTCGACACCAACGGAGGATCGACCAAATTGCCCAAATTGAGGAAGGGACGCTGTAAAGCGATTCTACTTTTTATGACTAGGAGGAGACTGTCATGCCCAACTATGAAAATGTGTTCGTCATGGATCACCCGCTGATCCAGCATAAGCTCACCTTTTTGAGGGATGCTTCCACCGGTACCAAGCACTTCCGGGAACTCGTCAGTGAGATCGCTACCCTCATGTGCTACGAAGCCACTCGAGATCTTCCGTTGGAAGAAACCGAAATTGAAACCCCTATGCAAAAAACCAAGACGAAAGTGATTTCGGGCCGGAAGCTCGCCTTTGTGCCCATTTTGCGTGCGGGTTTAGGCATGGTCGACGGAATGCTGCAGCTGGTACCGTCTGCTAAAGTGGGCCATATCGGTTTATATCGAGATCACGAGACACTGAAACCGGTGGAATACTATAACAAGTTGCCTCAGGATATCGAAGAGAGAGATGTGATCATTTTGGACCCCATGCTGGCTACAGGGGGTTCTGCAGTTGATGCGATCACAATCGTCAAGCGTAGTCATCCCAAAAGCATCAAATTCCTGTGCATCATCGCTGCTCCGGAAGGGATCAAAGCGCTTACAGAGGCTCATCCTGATGTTCACCTCTACTGTGCTGCGGTGGACAATGGCCTGAATGAAAATGGGTATATCATGCCTGGCCTTGGAGATGCCGGCGATCGTATCTTTGGCACACTGTGATTCTTTTGTGATATCCGGTTGGTCATGGCGGCATATAGACAGCCGCCATGACTTTTTTTCTAATTGTAGGTTTGTCAATGATATTGGACAGTGGAAGGGAAAGGATTAGAGAAGAAAGAGAGGAGTTTCTCACGAGGG
>CANRPD010000053.1 GCA_947632385.1 uncultured Clostridia bacterium
ACACCTCATGGGTCCACGCCTTCAGGTCCCGATACGGCCAGTAGGGGTTCCCCTGCCGCAGCGAGTAAAACCCCCGGGCCAGCGTGTTCAGCTCCATCTCCAGCGTGCCATAGAGGTGCACCTGGGTGATGCAGTCCACCACCTCCCGGAACTCCTCATCGTCCTCTGCGGACCAGGCCCAGCTGCTCCCCTCCGCGTCCTGCACCGGGTCCCCCGGGCTCCCCAGCCCGTCATAGAGGAGGATCCCGCCGCTCTCTCCCAGCCGCCGAAACAGCAGAGAGGTCTTCTGGCCCTGCCGGCTCAGCAGGTCGTCCAGCACCAGAAATGCGTCGTCGGGCTGCTTCGTGTGGGCGTTGATGGCCGCAAAGGAGAACACCGTGGCGGTGACGCCTCCCGTGGTGTTGTATAAGGGCACCATTTCCAGCGGGACCGCCTCGTTCCCCCCGGTGATCTGGAAGACCGCCCCCCTGGTCCGCCCCCACCTGCAGCCGCCCAGTACAGTGGGCCGGGGTCTCCAGCAGCGTGCGGTCCCGGTCATAGACCAGCTCCGGGTAGGCTTGGGCGATCTACTGGGTGTCAAAGCAGGCAGCGTCTCCACCTGCACGTCCTCCCGCCCGCACACGCTCCGGATCCGCGCAGCCAGCTGCTCCGCACACTCCGCCCCGCTGTTTTTCCCGGCCACGCCCGGCGCGTTGTCCACGTCCAACAGCACCCGCAGCGGGCCGCTGGGCTGCCCGCACCCCGCCAGCAGCAGGCACAGCAGCGCTGCGCAGAGCACCAGCGATAGAATGCGTCGAACGGTCTTCTTCATCCGAGATGCCTCCTTTGAAGGGAAAAGTTTTTACGAGTATTATAACATAGGAATCCATTTCTGTCAACCCCAGTGTTTATTGGTTTTTGGGTTCATCAACACCCCAAAAAAGATAGCCTCCGAACAAATTGTACCTGATTATTTCAGAAATTCGCCTCTGTATGGTGTTGAATAGCGGCTGTATACCGACACGTTCGTGCACGTTCGACCCCCTTTTTGCAGGGCACAGACATATAAAATGTTCCCTCAAAAAGGAAACTTTGAATATTTATACACATTTTTGTATAGTCCGAAAACCGCTCGTTTCCCCTTGACAACTGCCCCGGGGCTGTGGTATCGTTAGACAAGACAAACAGGCCCCGCTGCCCCCGGGCAGCTTTTTGCGGGCCTGTCAGTTAGTAACAACTAACATACAGAAAGGGGCTTCTTATATGGAAAAGATCACGATCCACCTGGACGGCATGATGTGCGGGATGTGCGAGGCCCACGTCTGCGACGCCATCCGCCGGGGGTGCCAGGTGAAGAAGGTCACGGCGTCGCACGCCCGGGGCCAGGCGGTGGTATGGGCAGAAGAACCCCTGGACGAGGCCGCCCTGCGGGCTGCCCTGGCGCCCACCGGGTACCGGGTGCTGTCCGTGGAGCGGACCGCCGAAGCGCCCAAGAGGCGGTTCGGCTTCTTCCGGTAGATTGGAAACAGAAACCGTGCTTTTGCCCTTGACAGAAATAGTTCTATATAGTACAATATTCCTGTCCCCGGGGAGACGTCTCCGGGTCGTGGGAACGGCAGACAGCCGCCTGGTCCGGACAGGGCGGCGGGAAAGGAGCGATGCCCCATGGAAACGCGGACGGGGTTTCTCATCTCCCAGATCAAACAGGTGCAGGGAAGGATCTTCCAGCGCCTGCTGCAGGCCAGCGGCGTGGCGGAATTCAACGGCCCCCAGGGGCACATCCTCTACGTGCTGTGGCAGACGGAGGGGATCCCCATCGTGGAGCTGGCCCGGAAGACGGGCCTGGCCAAGACCACCCTCACCGCCATGCTGGCCCGCATGGAACAAGCCGGCCTGATCCGCCGCACGGCCGCCCCCGGCGACCGCCGGCAGAGCCTCATCCAGCTGACGCCCCGGGCGCGGGGCCTGCAGCAGCGGTACGAACAGGTCTCTCAGCAGATGAACGAACTGTATTTCGCCGGGTTTTCTCCCCAGGAGATCCGGGCGCTGGAGCAGGCCCTGGACCGGGTGGTGCGCAATCTGGAGCAGGCGGAGCAGGCCCTGAAGACCCCCAAGGACGAGGAAAGGATGGAATAATATGGCAAAAGTACAAACGGACGTGGGGAACGATTTCTGTCCCCAGGCCCTCTTTCTCTACGGCACCCGTCAGGAGGACGGGACCCCGCATTTCGGCCTGTTCAACTGGTTCAGCTACTTCCATTCGGCGGAAGGCTTCGGAGCCATGGCCTGCATCGGGGAGGAAAAACGCACCAAGGACCTGATCCGGAAAAACGGCGTCTTTTCGGCCAATCTGGTGACGGAGCGCCTGCTGCCCCTGGCGGACTACTACGGCAACACCTTTGGCCGCACCGCCCCGGACAAGATGAAGCGCCTGCCCACCGTGGAGTGGGGCCGGGTGCTGGATGTCCCCACCGTGGCGGAGAGCCCCGTGAGCCTGGAGCTGGAGGTGCGGCGCACGGTCCCCCTGGGGGACGGCTCCGACCTGTTTTTGTGCCTCATCCGGTGCGTTACCCGGGAGGAACGCCTGCTGGACCGGACGGTCCCCTTTGTCCGGCGGCTGCAGCTGGCGGCCCCGGTGCTGGTGCCTGGGGAGGAGACCTATGTCTCCATAGACGGCCGCCTGCTGGGGGCCTGGGGCGAGCCTCAGCACCGCCTGGCGCCCCTGGAGGGTTGATCTCCGGCGGCCGGCCGGTGCTCCTCCCCCCAGACGCACAGGGCGTCCAAAATGTCCATCAGCGACCGGCCCTTCTCTGTCAGGGCATACTCCACCCGGGGCGGGATCTCCGGGTACGCCCGGCGGGCGATGAGCCCATCGGCCTCCAGCTCCTTGAGATTGAGGCTCAGGGTCTTGTCGGAGACGGTCTTCAGGTAGCGCTTGAGCTGGTTGAAGCGCACCACCTCGAATTCCATCAGGCAGTAGAGGATCACCGGCTTGTGCTTCCCGGCGATGAGGGACAGGGCGTAGTGGAACCCGGTCTCCTCAAAATTGTCCTTTTCGATGTAGTTTCGGATCATACCTTTCTTGCTCACCAGTACCTTTCCAAAATGACAGTACTTGTTTTTTCTCTGGCGGACTGTTATCATTGTAGGCAAAGGCACCGCCTTTGTCAATCTGAAACCGAAAGAGAGGATCCCCATGAGACAGAAGATCGAGATCACCGAGGGCATTTTCCCCATGCCCGTGCTGATGATCGCCACCTACAACGACGACGGCACCGTCAACGTGATGAACGCCGCCTGGGGCACCATGCAGGAGCGGGACACCGTGGCGCTGAACCTCACCGAGAGCCACAAGACCGTGGAGAACATCAAAAAGCGGGGCGCATTCACCGTCAGCATCGCCGACGCCGCCCATGTGCGGGAGGCGGACTACTTCGGCGTGGAGTCCGGGCACCGCGAGCCCGATAAGCTGGGCAAGGCCGGCCTCACTGCGGAGAAGGCCGAGACCGTGGACGCCCCGGTGATCCGGGAATTCCCCCTGTGCCTGGAGTGCACCTTCATCGAGTACCAGCAGAACGCCTACGGCTGCGGCGTCATCGGCAAGGTGGTGAACGTCACCGCCGACGAGCGGGTGATGCCCGGCGGAAAGCTGGACATGTCCCTGGTGGACGCCATCGCCTTTGACCCCTACACCCACGGCTACTACCGGGTGAACCAGCGGGTGGGCGAAGCCTTCCGGGACGGCCTGGCCCTCAAATAAACCCCCTCCACGAAAGAAAGGCCCCTGCCGGCAGCGTGCCCGGCAGGGGTCTTTGTCTGTTGGTTTTACTGGAACAGCAGGGGCGGGAGGCCCGCCCCCGCCTCGGGCAGTAGAAACATCAGGACCGTGCCCGCCACCTGCAGCACCCCGAGGATCAGGAACAAAAAGCGCACCGGGTGGCGGCACCGGGAAACGGGCAGCAGCATCCAGCCGGAGAGCAGCAGCGCGCCCAGGGCAAGGGCCGCGCTGATCCCAAAGGCCAGCCCCACCTGGGCCAGGGCCAGGGCATCCAGCGCTCCGGTGACGTACAGGAGGAGATGGACCGCCTGCAGCCCCCCGGTGAGGAGGTAGAGGCCCTTCCGGGGCTCGGCGGCAAAGGAGTCCCGCCGGGCGAAGATCCAGGCCCCGAGGCCCGCCAGGACCAGGATCAAGACGATACCGATGTAGATGGTCAAGCTCATCAGCCCACTCCTTTCGGCCCCAACCGATGGGGTTTCGGCTTACCGGGCAGCGCCCTCCCCGCCCTGGGCGAACACCATCACCAGGGAGATGATATCCAGCACCGCCTCCACGATCAGCGACACCCCGGTGAAGATCCACAGGGCCATGGCCGCCCCAAAGGGATTGCTGAGGATGACGATGCTGCAGATCAGGGAGATCACCGCGCTGACGGCGGGCAGCACCCACCGGCCCAGCTTCAGGCGGATCAGGTCTGTGGCCCACTGGATCTTCACCAGGCCCGCCACCAGCACCGCCAGGCCATAGAGGATGGCCAGCACCGGGAACACGGCGATGAACCACTCCGCCCGGGCGGCGCAGAAGAACCCGGCCACCAGGGCCAGCAGCCCCTTGAACATGGACTGGCTGGAGGCGGCCTCCACGGGACCCATCCGGAAATATTCCACCAGGCTGATGAGCCCCACCACGATGAGCACCACCCCAAAGGCCGTGACGATGGAGACCGTGAACTTGGCGGGATTGATCAGCAGCAGGATGCCCACCAGGATCTCAAACAGACACAGCAGGATGCTGTTGGCGTGCCGCTTGATAAATTGCATGAAAATGACCCCTTCCATTTCGTTTTTTTGTGAACGGTCACCTCAGTATACCACACCTCCCGGCAAATTGCAAGCCGGGGAGCGTTCACTCTTCCCCTGCAGAGGATGCGCCGGACCGTTCAAAAATCGCTTCTCGCTCCATTTACTGCACCTCATTTACCTGGATCACATGATTTTGGGGCCGGTACCCTGCCAGCTCCAGCTCCCACACGGTGTCCTCCCCATCGGCGGAGACCTGGGTGAAGCCGAAGTCCCTGTACAAGTCCCGGACCATGCCGTTCTTGGCCGTGTGGAGATAGGTCCCCCGCAGGGCGGTGCCCCCGGCTTCCCGGGCCCGGCGCACCAGCTCGTCCAGCATGGCGTATTCCATGCCCCGCTTGAGCACCCGGCAGCTCATCAGCCACAGCTCGATGTCCAACACCGTGCCCGCCCAGCGCCCCATGACCACCGAGACCACCCCGTTGTCCCCAAAGCGGTCGGTGAGCTTGCCGTAGAGGGTCACGTGCCCGGGGTCCTGGGCGGCCTGCTGCAGCTGGGATTCCGAATACCGCCGGGTGGTGAGGTTGAACTGGTTGGACTTGTTGGTGAGCTGGGCGATGCGGGCCAGATACACCCCCTCGAAGGGGCGGATCTGGGCGTGCATGTCCAGCGAGCGGAGGTAGTCCTCATAGCTTGCAAAGCTCTTTTCCAGCTGGGCCCGCTGGGCGTTGGCCCGGTACATGGCGCTGCGGCCCAGGTCGTCCTGGGAGAGCTCCGTGGCCTCGAAATACCCCGCCCGGTCCAGCAGGGAGATGGCGTGCTCCGGGGCGTCCAGGGGGGGCGCCTGCACCTCCGGCACCTGGGCGGTGACGATAGCCCGCTCGGCGGGGTTGTCGTCCACGAACACCAGGCTGTCCGGCAAGAGATTGAGCTCCTGGGCGATCTGGGCCACGCTGCGGTCCTTGGGCTCCCAGTTGGCCTTGAGGAGGACCAGATCCTCCGGCCGCAGGGTGCCCTCCGGGTGGTTGAGCCCCGCCAGGGCGTTCTCCTCGTCGTTTTTGGAGGCCACGGTGAGGAGCACCCCCCAGGACTTGAGCTCCTTGAGGTAGGCCTGGAATTCGCTGTACACCTGGCCCATGGAGGTCTCATGGCCGATCTCGATGCCCTCCACGCCGTCGTCCCCCACCACGCCGCCCCAGAGGGTGTTGTCCAGATCCAGCACCAGGGCTTTTTTCTTCCGGCCGTACAGGGACCGGATGATGCCCGCCAGGCTGTAGGCAAAGGCGGGGATGGCGTCCAGGCACAGGCAGTACTTGTACATGTGCCAGTAGAAGGGGTCCGACCACCGCAGCAGGCCGTAGTCCGCGCTGAGGAAGCGGATGTCGTGGAGGTAGAAATCGCTGTGGGCGGCGGCATAGGCGGCTAGTTTCCCGTTGAGCCGCTCCACGAAGTGGGTCTGGCCCCGGGGGTCCCAGGCGTCCCGGTTGCCCAGGGTTCGGTAGAAGGGCAGCTCGAAGTTGTTCTGGATCACCGGCACGTGGAACCGCTCCCGCAGCCCCTCCCACAGGGTCTCAAAGTGTCCGTAGGCCCGCTCCAGCTTGGCCTCCACCTCGGCGTCGCTGTCCGTGGCGGCGGGCAGCTCCGTCAGGTTGCGCCGGGAGGTGTGGACGAAGATGAGCTCCGGGGCAAAGCGCTCCAGCTCCTCCCCGAACAGCCCCTCCTCGTAGTACAGGCCGAATTCGGACTCGTAAAACACCGGCTGGATCCCGGCATCCAGCAGGAACAGCTCCAGGGTGGCCACGATGTCGTGGGTGGTGGAGCCCCCCAGCACGGCGATCCGTTTTTGCAGCCGTTCTCCCGGCTCCGCCAGCAGCTCCCGGCGGATGCTCTTCCGCCGTTTCAAAACGACCTGCGGGTCAAAGGGGTATGCCAACAGGGGATTCATATCCTCATCCTCTCTCTCCATCCGATAGGGGTATTATACACGTCCGGCGGCCAAAATGCAACGCTTCCCCGGCAGTTCGCCCCCGGACCGGGCTTTTTGCTCCCACCGGCCCCTTCCGGGCACCTGCCGGCCCGCAACCGCCGGTACGCTGGCCCGCCGCCAGAACGCGAAAACCTGAAATCCGCCGTTTTGCCCCGCTGCGCGGGCGGCTTTTCGCCCCCCGCAGGGGGGCGAAAAGCGCCCGGCCCGCCCCCGGCGGGCCGGGCGGCAAAACGGCTCCCCGCGCCCCCGTCACACCGGCTGCACGTTCCAGCCGCTCAGGCTCCACCGGGCCGGGCCGGCAAGCCGCCCGGGGTCAAATCCCGCCGTGACCTGCCGGGTCTCCCCGGGCATCAGCATCAGGTAGTTGTCGCTGTAGAACACCGGCAGCACCGGGTCCCCCGCCGCGTCTGTCAGCCGGATGCGCACCCCCAGGGCCGGGCCATCGCCGTTTGCCACCTGCAGGGTGACCTTCCGCTCCCCGGCGGCGGTGGTCTCCTCCCCCAGCACCTGCAGCCGCACAGAAGCCTCCGGCAGCGTGTTCAGCGCCCGGTAGTCCTGATAGTCCCGCCGGTTGTGCCAGTAGAGGTTCCGCCCCAGCACGGCCCCCGTGCCGTCCGTCACCGTCAGGCGCAGGAACACCACGTCGGTCCCGGCGGCGGAGAAGTCCGCCGTGCCCAGCACCAGGCCGTAGGTGTCCGGCTCCAGCACTGCCGTCTCGAACACGTCCTCCCGCACCAGCTTTCCCTGCAGATCGAACACCTGGGCCCGGGTGACCACGGACGGGTACCGGTTTCCCGTGGCGTTGGCCAGCACGATGCTGTCGTCCCGGGGATCGAACAGGGCACGGGTGGGCTGGTTGCCGGCCTTGGCGCCGAAATACCCCCCGTTGGTGTCCAGGTAGAAGTCGTAGGTCTGCCACATGAAGGACGGCCAGGAGGACTGGCTCATCCACATCAGCAGCCCGTTGGAGCGCCGGGCGCTCAGGGCGTCGAACATCCCCCGGTGGTTGTCGTAGTTGATGAGCTGCGCCGCCCGGGAGAAGTCCTCCACGGTCCAGGCCTCCGCCGCTTCCCGGCACATCCGGTCCACATCGGCCTGCCACGCCGCGAACACCGGGTCGTCCGTCTGGGGCATGGGCCGGCCCCGCAGCCGGTCCTCCGGCACGGTGAAGTCCCCGCCCAAATACCGCTGCACCGTCTGGGTGTAGGTGCCCACCGGCCCGTTGCCGTGATAGCACCAGTCGTGCAGGGCCCAGCTCTCGCTGATGGGCCACAGGTTCTCCGGCCGCAAGAACCGCCGGAGGCTCTCCAGGTTGGGCACGTTGGGCACGCCCCGCTCGCTGCGCAGCACCGTGGAGGACACGTCCTTGAAGTACTGCTTCACGCCCTTGTCCCCGCCGGGGGCGGCCAGGCCGTAGCCGCCGCCGCTGCCCACCGGCGCCGCCGCCGAGTGGGGGAAGTACACCCGGGTCCCGTCCAGGGTCCGGGTGAGTTCCCGCAGCCCCGAATCGATCTGGGCCGGGGGGTTCCCCTCGTTGCGGCCGCAGTAGAACGCCAGCGCCGGGTGGCTGCGCACCGCCCGGATCTTGTCTGCGGCGTTTTCCAGGAACAGGGCGGGGTCGTTGGGCCCCGGCCCGTCGAAGGGATTGGCCAGCCAGAAATCGTCCCAGATGAGGATCCCGTACCGGTCGCAGGCGTCGTAGAACCCCGGGTGGCCGGTCATCCCCACCCAGTTGCGGATCATGGTCATGTTGGCCTGGGCGTGCAGGCGCACCTTGTCGTCCAGCACCCGGGCGGTGTCCCGCTTCAGGCCGTCGTCCAGGCCCCAGTTGCCCCCCTTGCACAGGATCCGCACCCCGTTGCAGTAGAGGGTCAGCACGCCCCCGTCGATGGGGGTGTCCAGCCGGCGCACGCCGAACCGGAAGGTCTTCTCATCGCTCACCGCCCCGTCCACGGAAAGGCGCACCGCCGCCGTGTAGCAGAAGGGCTCGCCGTAGGTGTTGGGCCACCACAGCCGGGGGCCCTGCAGGGTCAGGGGCAGCTCCACCGGCCGGGTCTCCCCCGGGGCCAGGGCCACCGTCTGGGCAAAGGTCAGCTCGCCCGGGGCCACGGTGCCGGTGAGCTGGGCGGTCACGGGCCGGTCCGTCCGGTTGCGCACCTGGGTCCGGAAGAGGAGCTGCGCTGTGCCGGTGTCCAGCTCGTACCGGTGCTGGGTGGCCTCCTCCACCTGGTCGGGACTCTCGGAAAACACCTGCACCTGCCGCACCCGGGCATCCACCGGGGCGCCACCCAGGGCCCGGCGGCGCTCCACCGTCAGCCGCAGGAACCGGGCCGTCTAGGGGGCAAAGATCCGCTGCTGCACCACGCCCCGGCCGAACCGGCTGAGGTCCAGCTCCACCACCGCCGTGCCGCCCTGGACGCTGTCGGTGAAGGCATGTCCCTCGAAAAACGGGCTGCCGGAGTTGGGCTCGGCGGGCACCAGGCCCCGCCAGCGCATCTCCACCTCCCCGCCGGGGTAGGCGTCGAAGGATTCCCAGTGGGCCCCGTCCGCCGAGCGCTCCAGCCGGTACCGCTCCGGATGCCGGGATTCCAGATCTGCCGCGCCCACGGTCTTTTCCGTGCCCCAGTGCACCGTCACGCTGCCCACGGTGCGCACTTCCCCCAGGTCCAGGGTGAGGGCGTCCCCCTCCCGGCCCCGCCAGTGGGACACATCCCCCTCCGGCCCCAGGAACCGGGCGTTTTCCGCCTGCATCCAGTCGTGGGCGGGGTTTTGCTTCGTCTCCCCCAGCAGCGCCAGCCGGGTCTCCATCCAGGGGTCCACAAGCTCCGCCGGGCCGCCGAACCGCACCGTCACGTCCCCGTAGAGGCCCATGTCCCGGCCCCGGATGGTGGGCAGCCAGTCCCAGCCCACCGCCGCGTGGAGGGTGGGGTTGTCGGCCCCCAGCAGGCCGCCGTTGGGCCCGGGGCCGTAGGCCAGGCCCTGGGTGGTCACCGCGCCGGGGGTGTCGTTGCAGTGGACGCGCACCGCCAGGCCGTTTTCCGCCCCGAACCGCACCAGATCGGTGATGTCGAACCGGGAGCGGATGAACGCCCCCTCGATGGAATGGGCACGCTGGGGGTTCTCGTTTGCCAAAAACGTGCCGTTGAAAAACACATCCGCCTTCCAGTTCACGGCGTCAAAATCCAGGTAGACCCGGCGGCCGCGCTGCTCCTCTGCCACCGGGAAGCGGTCCCGGTACCAGAAATCCGCGGTGAAGTAGGCCTCGGAGATCTGGAACTGGTTGTCGTCGAAGTCGGGGTCGGGGATGGCGCCGGTGTTGAGGAAGGACACCAGGGCCGTGCCCGGCACGGTGGCGGGCAGCCAGGCGCTGTCGTCGAAGTCGGGCTGAGACAGGGCCGGGCCCTCCGCCGAAACCTGCTGGGCCCGGGCGATGCGCCAGTTCCCCCCGGTGAGGGGCTGGGAACCGTCGGCGGCGGGGGCGGGCAGGGGCGGCAGGGCGTACCCGCCCTCGTTTTCGCCGAAAATTTGGATCCGGCGGATGACGTAGCGGTCCCCGGAGCAGTCCCGGCACAGCACCCGGAGGAACCGGCCGGTCCCGGAGACCGGAGTCTCGCAGGGGGCGTCGGCGGCGCCGGCGGTCTCGGCCAGCGGGGACCAGGCGCGGCCGTCGTCGGACACCTGGAGGATCACCCGACGGGCAAACGACGGGCCCCAGGTCACCCGGACGGACTGCAGCGCCGAGGGCACCCCCAGGTCCACGACGATCCACTCCTCCCCCGCCCCGGCGCTGAACCAGGGCAGGTCGGCATCGAAGGTGGTGAGATGGGCGGTATGGTCGTAATCTGCGGCGCTGGAATGGTACGCCGCGCGGAATTTGGCCAGATCTCGGATCATGAAAAAACCTCGCTTTTGGGGTCGATTTTGTGCGACCGGATTGGAAACAGCCTCATTATACCCCCCGGTGGGAGGCGTGTCAAGGCGGGCAGGAGCAGAGTTGGTGCAGGGTTGTAGTGCTACAATACATATTGGACAAGGGAGCTGGGAAGTTCACAAAAAAGAGAAGAAGGAACCGGCCAAAT
>CANRPD010000054.1 GCA_947632385.1 uncultured Clostridia bacterium
GCCCGTGTGCAGGAGTTACGCCGGAACAAACGCCGCCCGACGAGAACGGGAAAAAGCAATATGTTCTCCGGCATCGTTCGGTGTGCCGACTGCGGAGAAAAGCTGTACTACTGCACAAGCAAAAACTTTGAGGCAAGGCAGGATCACTTTATCTGCTCCACATCGAGGCTAAAAGGAAACGAGGTCTGCGGGTCACATTTTATTCGCGCTGTCGTTCTCGAAGAAGGCGTACTGAAACATTTACAGCTGGTGGCGTTCTGCATCTCCAACTATGAAGATGCGTTTCGGAAGGCTCTGGGCGCAAAGCGTGACGCAGAAGCGAGAAAGGAACTGTCCGGCAAGCGACGGATGCTCCAGAAGTCCGAAAACCGTATCGCCGAGCTTGACAGGCTTTTCAAGCGGATCTATGAGGATATGGTAGCGGGACGGCTGAGTGAGGCGAGGTTTCAAATGCTGTCCGATGACTATGAAAAGGAGCAAACGGAGCTGCGGGAAAGAATCACTGTCCTGACCAAGGAGATTTCCGAGCATGAAGATCAGGCGGACAATGTAGACCGTTTCATCCGCACGGTGAAGAAGTACCTCTGCCTGATGGAGCTGACGCCCGCAATCCTGAACGATCTGGTCAAGGCGGTCTTTGTTCATGCGCCGGACAAATCCAGCGGACATCGGGTGCAGGACGTGGACATCAGCTATAACTACATCGGGATACTCCCGGCCTCACTTTTGAACGACCTCATAAACGGAACTGCGGCATGACCGAAATCATGCCGCACTCCGAAAACAATCTAAACTTGTTTTATTGGACGCTCCCTTGCGGGGGCTTTTTTTGCGTTTGCTGCGGGTTTTTCCGGGGCGGCGCTTTCCCAGGAGGGGGAAAAAGGACTATACTTTTTCCTTAGGGCCCGGCGGGGCCGGGTCAAATTTGACTGGGAGGTTTTTCACGATGAAACAGGAACTTGTCAACGGCGGAGCAGGGTACTCGGTGGGCCAGTGGCTGGACGTGTGGTTCCAGGTGTACACCTCGGGGCTCAAGCCCTCCACGGTGGTGCTGTACGGGGAAGCCCGGCGGCGGCTGCAGAAGGCCTGTCCCCAGATCGAGGGGATGCCCCTGGACGCCATGCGGCCCGCGCTGTTCCAGGAGGCCTTGAACGCCCTGGACGGGCGCTATGCCAAGTCGTCCATCCAGCACGTGAAGACCCTGTACGCCAAGGCGTATCGGGCCGCCGTTCAGAACCGGCTGTGCGAATACAACCCCATCCCCGACGCCCAGGTGCCCCGGGAGGCCCCGGTGAAGGTGGTGGAGGGGCTCTCCCGGCGGGAACAGGAGGCCTTTGAGGCGGTGCTGGGATTTCTGCCGGTGGTGGATCATTTCCTGCTGCAGACCTTTTTGCTCACCGGCCTGCGCCGGGGAGAGCTGCTGGCCCTGAAGTGGGAGGACTGGGACCAGCAGCGGGGGCTGCTGCGGATCCGGGAGAGCAAGACGGCAAGCGGCGTGCGGACCGTGCCGGTGATCCCCGAGGTGGCGGGGATGCTGTGCCATTTGCAGTATCGGGCCCGGGGGGCGGCGAAGCCCTCGGAGTATATCTTCTCCCTGGGCGGGCGGCCCGTGGGCAAGGACCACCTGCGCCACGTGTGCGACACGGCCTCCCGGCTGGCGGGGATCCGCCACGTGACGCCCCACATGCTGCGGCACACCTTCGCCAGCCGGATGATCGAGAACGGGGCCGACCCCAAGAGCCTGTCGAAGATCATCGGCCACGCCAACGTGGCCTTTACCCTGCACCGGTATGTGAACGTGGACGACGCCCATCTGATGCACCAGATGCGGCTGATCTCCATGGGACGGGGCGAGCCCCGGTGACCGGATGAAAAGGGCCGCCGTGCAGTGCACGGCGGCCCTTTGGTTTACGGTGTAGTTCAGCGGCCCAGCATGCGCAGGAGGGCGTCCACATCCACGGGCTTGGAGAGGAAGCCGTCCATGCCGCTGCTCAGGGCGCGCTGGCGGTCCTGGGCGTAGGCGTTGGCGGTGCAGGCGACGATGCGCACGGTGCGGGCATCGGGGCGCTGGAGGGACCGGATGGCCCGGGTGGCCTGGCAGCCGTCCAGGTTGGGCATCTGCATGTCCATGAGGATCAGGCCATAGGTGCCGGGGGCGGAGGCGGAGAAGCGGTCCACGGCCTGGCGGCCGTCCACGGCGCGGTCCACGGTAAAGCCCTCGTCCTGGAGGATCTCCATGAGGATCTCGGCGTTGAGGTCGTTGTCCTCGGCCACCAGCACCCGGCTGGGGGCGTCGGGGTCCTGGGTCAGGGCCTGCTCCGGTTCGGCGGGGACGGGCTGGGCCTGGAAGGTGAAGACGAAGGAGCTGCCCACGTCCTTTTCACTGGTGAAGGTGAGGTCGCCGCCCATGAGCCGGGCCAGGGAACGGCTGATGGGCAGGCCCAGGCCGGTGCCCTGGTTGCCCTTGGAGACGCCGTCCAGCTCCTGGGCGAAGGAATCGAACACGCGCTTCTGGAAGGCCTCGGTCATGCCCCGGCCGTTGTCCTCCACCCGGACCACGGTGAGCACCCGGCCGTCGGGCTCCGGGGACTGGGACACCCGCAGGGCCACGCTGCCGCCCTCCTGGGTGAATTTGCGGGCGTTGTCCAGCAGGTTCATGATCACCTGCTGGATGCGGACGCCGTCGCCGGCCACCCAGGGCTGCTCCAGGCGGATCTGGGTCTCGAAGTGAAGATGCTTTTCCGCCATGCCGCTTTCCACGATGGTGCACACCGTGGAGCACAGCAGGGACAGGTCCACGGGCTTTTCCTCCAGCTGCATCTTATCCCCCTGGAGCCGGGACATGTCCAAAATGTCGTTGACCAGGGAGAGCAGGTATTGGGCGGTGGCGGTGGAGCGGCGCAGGTATTCCTCCGTGCGGGGGCGGTCGTCCAGGCGCTGGGACATGAGGTAATTCAGGCCGATGAGGCCGTTTAAGGGCGTGCGGATCTCGTGGCTCATGGTGGAGAGGAACTGCTCCCGGGCCCGGGCGTCGGCGCGGTCCGCCAGGGAGCGCAGCCGCTGTCGGGTGAGCAGCACCGCCAGCACGGCGATGACCAGCAGCGCCAGCACCAGCACGGTGATGGCATAGCGGTAGCGGTAGGTAAAGTCCCGGAGGGTGAAGTGGTAGGGGTTCTCCATGATGCCCTGGATGGTGTAGGTGCTCACCTCGTCCTCCGTGAGGCAGCGGATGGCCTTGTTGAGGATCTGGATGAGCATGAGGCCGTCCTCATGGGCGGGGCCGGGGCGTTCATCGAAGGAGACCACCGCGGAAAAGCAGAGCTGGTCATCCAGGCCCAGCACAGGGATGACCTTGAGGCCCTCGTAGAGGGGGCTGGAGATCAGGTATTCCACCACATACTGGTTCTGGATGAGCAGGTCCTCATCGCCGTTCTTCACGACATCGAAGGTATCGGGGATGGTGTCGTAGTTGGACAGGGTGAAGTTGGGGAACCGGCCCTTCAGGACCTTTTCGATGGTCTGGGAGCCGCTGGAGATGGCCACGGTGTGGGGATTGGAGGCGCTGAACTCCAGGCCCTCCCGGCCCACCACCACCTTCCGGCTGGAGAAGTAGGGCTCGCTGGTGAGGATGCCCCGGGCACCCAGGTTCTCCTTGTTGTATTCCACGCTGGTGACCAGGTCGAAGCCGCCCTCCAGCAGGTATTCGTAGGTCACGGCACCCCCGGGCAGGGCCACGTATTCAAACTGCAGGCCGGACAGCCGGGCCACGCGGTCGATGATGTACCGGGTGATGCCCTGGAAGCTGCCGTCCTTCCCCTGGAAGGACACGGGGACCCGATCCTGGACATAGCCCACCCGCAGGGTATCCTGGGCGGCCACGAAGGCCTGCTCCTCCGGGGTGAGGTCCAGGGTGGGGCGATCGGGCAGGGCGGCCAGCGGAGGGAAGTCCTCCGACAGGTCAAGGGCACAGACGGGGCAGAAGAGCCCCGGGAGCAGGAGTAAAATGATCAGCAGCACGCTCCAGCTGCGTTTCACGGTGGATCCCTTCCTTTCGCAATCGAGCGGCACCGTAGAGAAGGATATAAAATCTCATATTGCTAGTTTAACGGAAATTGTTGGAAAAGTAAAGGGTCTCAACGCGAAAAGCACGAATTTTGACCCCAATGGACAAAAAGCGGGGCCTTTCGAAAAAAGGGAAGGAAAATCGGACGGCGGGGCATTTCCGCTGTGGACAAAAGCCGCGGGATATGGTATACTAACGGCGTATGACGGTTTCTGAAACGCCTGCGGGGGGCTTATCGACCCGAAACAAACTGCAGCGGGCGCATGCCCGCAGGGAGGGGGATCAATACGCAACAGGAAAAGATCCTGATCGTGGACGACTCCGAAATGAACCGGTCGATCCTGGCCGACATGCTGGCGGAGGATTATGAGATCGTGGAGATGGAGGACGGCGTGGCAGCGGTGTCCTATCTGCGGGGCCATGTCATGGAGCTGTCGCTGGTGCTGCTGGACATCGTCATGCCCCGGCTGGACGGCTTCGGCGTGCTGGAGGCCATGCAGCAGAACCACTGGATCGACGACGTGCCGGTGGTGATCATCTCCGCGGAGAACGGCTCCAACCAGGTGGAACGCGCCTATGCCCTGGGCGCCACGGACTTCATCCCCCGGCCTTTCGACGCGCTGATCGTCCGCAGGCGCGTGGTGAACACCCTGCTGCTGTATGCCAAGCAGAAGCGGCTCATCAGCATGGTGGAGGAGCAGGTGTATGAGAAGGAGCGCCACAGCGACCTGATGATCGACATCCTCAGCCACGTGATGGAGTTCCGAAACGGCGAGAGCGGGCTGCACATCCTGCACGTGCGCACCCTGACCGACCTGCTGTTGAGCTATTTGATGGAGAAAACCGACCGGTATCACCTGACCATGGCGGACATCGCCCTCATCAGCACCGCCTCTGCCCTGCACGACATCGGCAAGATGGCCATCGACGAGAAGATCCTCAACAAGCCCGGCCGCCTGACCGATGAGGAATTCGCCATCATGAAGACCCACTCCACCGTGGGGGCGGATATGCTCTCCAATCTCCCGGTGGGCCGGGACGATCCCATCGTCAAGGTGGCGTATGAGATCACCCGCTGGCACCACGAGCGCTGGGACGGCCGGGGATATCCCGACGGGCTGCAGGGGGACGCCATCCCCATCAGCGCCCAGGTGGTGTCCCTGGCGGACGTATACGACGCCCTGACCAGCGAACGGGTCTATAAGCCGCCCTTCTCCCACGAAGAGGCGGTGGCCATGATCTGCAGGGGCGAATGCGGAGCGTTCAACCCCCTGCTGATCCAGTGTTTGACGGAAAATGCCGAACAGCTGCGCACCGCCCTGACCCGGGACGCCTCGGAGACCATCAAGCGCACGAAGCTGCGGGGGATCTCCGAAGAGACCCTGCGGGGCGAGGGCGGCGGCGTGAGCAAACGCACCCTGCGCCTGTTGGACCGGGAACGGATGCGCAATTCCTTCTTTGCCTCCATGTCCCAGACCATCCAGTTCGAATACACCCGCTCGCCCTCCATGGTGTCTCTATCCACCTGGGGCGCCCAGCGGTTCAATCTGGACGAGATCATCATGAACCCCTTCACCGACCGGCGGATCCTGGAGCTGGTGGGCCGGGACTCTCTGGAGGAGATCATCCAGAAGATGGCGGCCACCACCCCCGAAGCACCGGAGCTGCGCATCGACTGCCCCCTGCACTATGACGGCATGGCCCGCTGGCACCGGGTGATCCTGCGGTCCCTGTGGTCCGATGACGAGATCCCCCAGATCGAGGGCGCCCTGGGCACGGTGATGGACATCCACGACACCCAGATGCACTTGATGGAGCTGGAGCACAAGGCCGACCGGGACACCCTGACCGGGCTGCTCAACCGGGCCAGCGCCCGCAAGCGCATGGAGATGCGCATGGGCGACAGCCCGGAAAGCCACTATGCCCTGGCGGAGATCGATATCGACGACTTCAAGATCATCAACGACGTATACGGCCACATGTTCGGCGACCAGGTGCTGCAGCAGATGGCCCGGTCCATCACCGGCAGCGTGCGCAGCTCGGATATCTGCTGCCGGGCGGGGGGCGAGGAGTTTTTCATCTTCCTGGAGTACCGCACGGACATCGAGCGGACCATCGACCGAATCTTCAAGAGCCTGTGCTTCACCTATAAGGGCCGCCGGGTGACGGTCTCCATGGGCGTGGCCCTGGGGGAGGACACGGGCCTGGATTTTGACGCCATGTACCACGCCGCGGACAGCGCCCTGTACGCTGCCAAGCGGGGCGGGAAATGCCAGTATCAGTTCTACAAGCCTGACATGGCCGGCCTGCTGGAGGACCGTCGGGACGGCTCTGTCCACCATTCGCAACACACCCACTGAAGGAGGAACCCCCTATGACATTGGAAAGCTGCTACGCCGCCATGGGCGCCGATTATCAGGACGTGCTGAGCCGACTGCGCAGCGAGCGCCTGGTCCAGCGCTTCGTGCTGAAATTTTTGGACGACAAGAGCTTTGAGCTGCTGCGGTCCTCCCTGGCCCAGGGCAACACTGAGGAGGCCTTCCGGGCCGCCCACACCATCAAGGGCATGTGCCAGAACCTGAGCTTTACCCAGCTGGAACGCTCCAGCACCGCCCTCACCGAGGATCTCCGCGCGGGCGGCTCGGACCGGGTGGAGGGGCTGTTTGCCCAGGTGCAGGCCGATTACGCCCGCACCGTGGAGGCCATCACCGCGTATCGGGATCAGCCGGAATAAACCCCCCAGAGGCCTAGACGAAGAAGAATCGACAGAAGGCAGAATCGAAAGAAGAAAGGGATCTCTCATGAAAAAGAGCTTGCGTCAGGAAAAGAGCATCACCTTTACCCTGCTGCTGATCCTCCTGGTGGCGCTGCTGTTCGTCACCGCCTACTTCCGCATCGCCGCCAGCATCCGGGCCCGGTCTCTGGGCCGGATGGAGGAGGGCGTGTCCACGGTCATCGGCGAGGTGCGCTCCAAGCTGGAACGGGACAGCCGCCTGCTCAACGCCACCGCGGACGTGATCTCGTCCGTCAACAACTACGACACCGACTCCATGCTGGAAGTGATGGAAAACGTCTCTCCCCTGATGGAGACCATGCGCATCCGCATCCTGCTGCCGGACGACCGGATCCTGACGGCGGAGGGCATCTACGAGGAGGTCACGGAGGGGCTGTCCTTCGCAGAGGAAGCGCCTTTGGGCGAGCACGTCTCCAACCGGATGCTGTCCAGCTCCGGCCAGCCGGTCCTGCGGCACTTTGTGCCCATTATCCAGGACGGGGAAACGGCCGCCCTGCTGTACGGCGTCACCACGTTGAAGGAGCTGCCGGAGATCCTCAACATCGACAACATCTACAATGCCTCCGCCTCCATCTTCATCGTGGACACGCGCAACGGAGATTTCATCATGGACACCTGGCACGAAGGGCTGGGCAATATCCATGATTTCGGCGGAGAGCCGGACCGGGAGACCAAGGGCGAGAAGACCTGGTCCCAGTACACCGAGAGCATCATGAATCTGGAAACGGGCTATGTGATCTTCCGCACCAACGATACCGACGGGTGGCAGTATATGTACTACTCCCCGGCGGGCATCAACCAGTGGTCCATCACGGTGCAGGTGCCGGAGAGCGAAGCCTTTGCCAGCGTGTTCGAGGTGCGCCGCACCTGCATCATCGTGGGCGTGCTCATGTCCATCGCGGTGGGCATTTATTACCTGATCATGCTGCGGCAGTCCCATCGGGCCACCGACCAGGCAGTGGAACGGGCCGTGCTGGAGGAGAAGCTGAAGAAGGCCGAGGCCGCCGAACGGGCCAAGACCACCTTCCTCTCCAACATGAGCCACGACATCCGCACCCCCATGAACGCCATCATCGGCTTCACCACCCTGGCGGAGACCAACCTGGACAACAAGCCCCGGGTGCAGGAATATCTGGCCAAGATCCTGTCCTCCAGCAACCATCTGCTGTCCCTGATCAACGACATCCTGGACATGAGCCGCATCGAGTCCGGCAAGCTGAACATCGAAGAGAAGCCCTGCTCCATCTCCGACATCTTCCGGGACATGCGGAACATCATCCAGACCCAGATGCAGGCCAAGCAGCTGAATTTCTTCATGGACACGGTGGACGTGGTGGACGAGGACATCTACTGCGACAAGCTCCACGTGAACCAGGTGCTGCTGAACCTGCTGTCCAACGCCATCAAATTCACCCCCAATGGGGGCTCCGTCTCCCTGACGGTGCGGCAGCTGCCCTCGGCCCCCACCGGCTACGGCAGCTATGAGATCCGGGTGAAGGACACCGGCATCGGCATGAGTCCCGAATTCGCCGCCCACATCTTTGAGCCCTTCGAACGGGAGCGCAACTCCACCGTCAGCGGCATCCAAGGCACCGGCCTGGGCATGGCCATCACCAAGAGCATCGTGGACACCATGGGCGGCTCCATCCAGGTGGAGACCGAACAGGGCCGGGGCACGGAGTTCATCATCACCCTGACCTTCCGGCTCCAGTCCGGCACCCGGCAGACCGTGCTTATCAAGGAGCTATCCGGCGTGCGGGGCCTGGTGGTGGACGACAGCTTTGCCACCTGCGACAGCGTCACCAAGATGCTCACCCAGATCGGCATGCGGGCCGAATGGTCCATGCACGGCCGGGAAGCGGTGCTGCGGGCCAAGCAGGCCGTGGAGATGGGCGATGAATTCTACGCCTATATCATCGACTGGGCCCTGCCCGACCTCAGCGGCCTGGAGGTGGTCCGGCAGATCCGGAGCATCGTGGGCGAACGGGTGCCCATCATCATCCTGACGGCCTACGACTGGACCGCCTTTGAGGAAGAAGCCAAGCAGGCCGGCGTCACAGCATTCTGCAACAAGCCCATCTTCCTGTCAGAGCTGCGAGATACGCTGATCGCCGCCCTGGGGTCCGGGAAATCGGCCCCGGAGGAGACCCCTGCCCAGAAGTTCAATCCGGCGGAGGGCCTGCGGGGACTGCGGCTGCTGCTGGTGGAGGACAACGAGCTCAACCGGGAGATCGCCCAGGAGCTGCTGGAGGAGAGCGGGTTCCTGGTGGAGACCGCCATGGACGGCACCCAGGCCGTGGAGAAGGTCAGCCAATCCCAGCCCGGATATTACGCCCTGGTGCTCATGGACGTGCAGATGCCCGTCATGGACGGCTACACCGCCTCCCGGGCCATCCGCGCCCTGGAAAACAAAGAGCTGGCGTCCATCCCCATCGTGGCCATGACCGCCAACGCCTTTGACGAGGACCGCCGCAAGGCCCTGGAGAGCGGCATGAACGACCACGTGGCCAAGCCCATCAACGTGGAGAAGCTCATCCAGGTGCTGGTGACGCAGCTGTCCCTCAAGAAACCGGACGAAACCGGCGAAAATCAATAAGAAACGCCCGAAGGGTCTGCGGAAGCCGCCGCAGACCCTTCTTTTTTGTGCACGTATACGAAATTCGCAAGATCATTCCTCGCATATGATGGGCAAAAGGGAGAAATTGTGTCTCTATGGGCTGTGGGAACCATCTGCTGAAAAAGTTTTCCACACAGTTTTCAACACAGTGCCCTTTTTGACCCGAGTTTTCAACATAGGGGGTCCAAAAAGGCCGTTATTTGGGGGTGTCGCGCGCTCCTGTCTTTGATGCTCATCGTCGCAATGATTCCTGTGGGTGCTGCTGCGGCCGGCGGGCCGGTGGTGAAATCCGCTTCTGTTGCTGTCAATGGCGGCAGTGAGAAAGCGGCTGATCACACCGACACCACGGTGACCGCGAATGTTCCCACGAACACCAACACGGTGACAGTGAACCTGGGCATTGAGGCGACCGCTGTAACGTGGACCGACAAGGCCACGGGCTCCAGCGTGACCAAAGATGCTACCGGAAATCAGACTGGCACCGTTTGGTCCATCACCCTTGACGGTGAGTCTCTGATCGCTGCCACCACTGGCGACGTGATCACCATCAATGCGCAGGCAGTGGGTCCCACCGGGACGACCCCCATCACCATCACCCTGACCAAGTCCATTGCGCCGGACAGCAACGTGGACGTGGAGCAGTTCATGGTGTGGGCTTCGACGACGACTGCCACTGGCGATCCCACTCCTGTTGTCCAGTATGAGGAAACTCATGCCCATGTGTATGACACCACCATCGACATCGTGGTGCCCTACAGGACGAAGGATGTTTACATTCGCTACATCAAGCTGGTCAACGACCAGGCCA
>CANRPD010000055.1 GCA_947632385.1 uncultured Clostridia bacterium
ACGTGCAGGCACTGGACGCAGCGGCCTTCGGCGTAGGTGAAAAATTCCACACGGGAAAAATCGGTGTGCTTTTTCCGGGCGGCTTCCTCCCGGGCCCAGGCGAGCTCGGCGGGGGTGACGAACTCCGGCAGGCGGATCATGCTGATCCAGCGAAAATCCTGCTTGCGGGCAAAGTCCACCGGGCCGCCGTCGGGCATCCACCAGAGGCCCTCCAGCGGCGGCACCACGTACTCGAAAAATCCAGCGATGGCGTGGCCGGCCCGGGGGCTCATTTTCAGCGTGAAGGCCACGGAATACAGCAGGCTCATGGCCGTTTGGTAGTCGCCGCCGGGGGCGTTGGGGTCGCCGGCGCCGCGCACGGCCAAAAACGGCAGCTCCGGCACCTCCGCCAGGGTGGGGCGAGCGGGGGGCAGATAGAACTCCTTGTAGGCTTTTTTGTAGTCGAATGCCATGGCGTTTGGGGCTCCTTTTGGGGGGATTTGAGACCGGAGAGGCGGGGTCTTTCCACCTTCTATTATACCACAAAGAACATAGGTTTGTCAAGAGGAAATCGAAATTTTTTTCGATTTTTTTCGGCGGGCGGCGGGGTGGATGGCGCGCAGCGGAAGGGTCTGGGGGCGAAAATGGGGGGCAGCGGCGGGTTTCGTGCCGAAAAAAGGGGGGTTCGGGTTTTTTCGGGGTTTTTGCGGATGGGTGGGGGTGCCGTCTCGCGGGGGGATGGGGTCTGACCTTGGACCCCATCCCCCACTTTTGCGGAGCAAAAGCGCCTGCGGAGCAGGCGGCGAGACGGGGGAGGTGGGTGGGGCCCACTGGCCGGTTTTGCAAACTGCCGGGCGCGACGACCCACTGGATGGAAGTAGGCGCTGGCCCGCGGCATAGGCCTGCCGGGCCACCGGCTTGCGGAGCAAAAGCGCCTGCGGAGCAGGTGGCGAGACGGGGGAGGCGGGTGGGGCCGCTGGCCGGTTTTACAAACTACCGGGCGCGACTACCCACTGATTGCAAGTACGCATCCGCGCGGGGACCGCGCGCCCCGCGACTTGCCCTGCCCCGGCAGGGGCCGCGTCTTAGCCAGTCCAGCTACGGACCGGCAGGGGCGGAGAGGGAGAGGCAGAGGGCCTCCAGAGCGGCCACGGTGGGAACGATGTGGTCCGCGCCGGCGGCGGTGAGCTCGCCGGGCTCGGCATAGCCGTAGGTCACGCCGACGGTCTCCAGGTGGTGGGCTTGGGCACCCAAGATGTCGTGGCGGCGGTCGCCGACCATGACGACATCCTGGGGGTCGGGGTCGCCCAGGCGGCGGAGGACCGCGCCGATGACCTGGGCCTTGTCGGTCATGGTGCCGTCCAGGTTGGCCCCCACGGTGTGGGTGAAGCAGTCCCGGATACCCCGGAGGGTGAGGATCTGCTGGGCGAAGACCAAGGGCTTGGAGGTGGCCAGGCACAGGGTCGCCTGAGCAGACAGGCGGCGGAGGAGGGTGTCCATGCCGGGATAGAGGGGGCTTTGGAAGACGCCCTGGGTGCGGTAGACCTCCCGGAATTTTTCCACGGCGGCGAAGGACTGGGGACGGTCCAGGCCGTAGAAGACCCGGAAGGATTCGTCCAGGGGCGGGCCCACGAACCGGCGCAGGCGGTGGTCGGGCTCATCGGGGAAGCCGAAAAAGCCCAGGGCGTAGCGGACGCTTCGGTGGATGCCGGGGCCGGTGTCCACCAGGGTGCCGTCCAGGTCAAAGAGAAAAAAGCGTTTCACGGGGGACCTCCTGTTGCGGGGATGGGGTGGGGGATGGGGATGGAGCTGCCGCGCCCGCCGGCCGAAGGACGGCGGCGCTCCCCCCGGAGGGGGGAGCGGGGCGGGCGCCGCAGGCGCCCGGCCGGCGCGGCAGCGGGCTGCGGGCCGGGCAGAAGGGTGGGGAGAGGCTCAGTGCCGGCCGGCACCGCCGCCCCGGGACCCGCCGCCCCGGGAAAAGCCGCCGGACCCGCCGAATCCGCCTCGGGAGGCGCCGCCGCCCCGGGTGAACCCGCCGCCGTGGGAGAAGCCGCCCGAGGGGGGCCTGCGGGTGGGACGAGGCACGCCGCGGGGCCGGGAGAACCCGCCCGGACCCCAGACCCCCGGACCGGGAGGAGGCGGCGGAGGCGGAGCGACCCACCGGGTGCGCCGGCGGCTGCTCAGCATGCTGCCCCAGAACATGCCGGACCAGAAGCCGCCGCCCCCGCCGCCGGAGCGGGGACCGCCGCCCCCGCCGGAGAAGAGCACCCGGATGAGGACGAAGAACACCAGCACCACCAGGACGATCACGCAGAGGGCGGCCACGAAGCGAAACAGGCTGCCCAAGAGGCTGGGACCCGAAGGTTCCGGGTCGGAAAAGAGTTCGTCTTCGGCGGGGGAGGGGTCTTCATAGGAGCGGTAGTAGCTCTCCATCTCGGAGAGGGCGGCGGTAAAAAATTTCCGCACGCCGGCGTCGTAGTCCCCGGCGGCAAAGTCGTCCTCCAGATAGTCGTTCAACAGGGACTTGAGCTTGGCGCCGTCGAAGTAGTCCTCGATGCCGTAGCCCGCCTGGGCGTAGTAGTCGTCCTCCCCCACGGCCAGCACCAGCAGCAGGCCGTTGTTGCGCTGGGAGGAGCCCACGCCCCAGGCGTTGAACAGCTCGTAGGTGTAGTCGTCGATGGCCTCGCCGCCCAGGAAATCCACTGCGGCCACCACGATCTCCGCGCCGGTGTCGGCAAAGAGCTGTTGGTTCTCCTCCACGATGAGCCGCTCGGTGGCGTCGGACAGCACCCCCGCGGCATCCAGCACATAGCCGTTTTCGGGACGGTCTGGCTGGGCCGCCCGGACCCACAGGGAGAACCAGGCCGCCGCCAGCACGGTGCAGGCCAAAATCAGGGCGAAAACCGCCCGCTTGCGGTCCGTTTGCCGGACATTCATGCACGTTCGCCTCCAGATATCAAGGGCCGGAGTGTGACCCCGGCCCCCAAAAATCGGTCTTGTTTATTGGAGCACCGGCGCCTGGGCGACCGCTGTCGCCGGGGCCTGGGTGTCCGCTGCGTCGAACACGCCCAGAGGGCGGATTCCCAGCAGGCCCTTGATCTGGGCCAAAGGGGCTTTTTCCAGCCGGGCGTTGAAGGCCCGGGCGTCGTCGTTGTAGCTGGAGCGCTCCAGCTTGTCCTGCTCGGACTGCAGCTGGGCCCACAGCTCCTCCCGGTAGGCGGCGTCCCGGGGGGCGAGCTCCACCTGCCCCAGGGCCTCCACCAGGTCCCGGGCCGCGGCGGTGATGCCGTCGTTGGTCTCGGCCTCCACCAGGTGGTCGCGGTAGTCGTCGTAGGCGTTCGCCTGCAGGCGGACCCAGTAGTCCAGCCGGTCCGCGGCCTTGGCCACGGCGGGATCGGAATAGCGCTGGGCCACGGTGAGGAGGTTCTTGGCGGCGGCGGCACGGGCCTCCACCCCGGTGTACAGGGCGTAGCCGGTGGCGTCGTAGTAGTAGGTGTTCTCCGCCTCGTCCCGCAGGCGGCCCACGGAGCGCTTCACCCCCAGGGGGAGGGAGATGAGGATCACGGCGGCCAGGACCAGCGACCCGATGAGATCTTTCTTTTTCAAAGCGGTCGGCTCCTTTCAGCGCCCGAGGATCAGGTGTGGATGTCCAGCAGCTTCTGCTTGAGCTCGCCCTCCAGCTTGCCGATCTCCTCCTCGGCGGCCCGGCGCTTGGCCCGGCCCTCGTCCTGGATCTTCACCACCTCGTCCAGGGTCTGGATGAGGGACTGGTTGGTGGCCCGGAGGGTCTCCATGTCCACCACGCCCCGCTCGGATTCCCGGGCGGTCTCGATGGTGCTCATCTTCAGCTTTTCGGCGTTCTTGCGCAGCAGCTCGTTGGTCATGTCGCTGACCTCCCGCTGGGCCTTGACGGCCTGCTCGGAGTGGGCCAGGCCCATGGCCAGGACCATCTGGCTCTTCCACAGGGGGATGGTGTTCACCAGGGTGGACTGGATCTTGTCGGTCATGAGCTTGTCGTTGTTCTGCACCAGGCGGATCTGGGGGGACATCTGGACGCTGACCATGCGGGTGAGCTCCAGGTCGTGGAGCTTTTTCTCGAAGTTGTCGCACAGCTGGGCAAAGTCGTTGGCGGCCTGGGCATCCTCCGCCAGGCCGGTGCGCTGGGCCTTGTTCTGCAGCTCCACCAGGGTGGTGGCCCGCTCTTGGGCCAGCTTCTTCTTGCCGGCGATGATATACATGGAGAGCTCCTTGTGGTAGCCCAGGTTCATGGCGTAGAGCTGGTCCAGCATGACCACGTCCTTCATGAGCTGGACCTGGTGGCCCTCCAGGGCGGCGGCGATCTTGTCCACGTTTTGCTCGGCGGAGTCGTAGCGGGCCTTGAGGGCGGTGAGCTTGTTTCCGGTGTTCTTGAAGAAGCCGAAGAAGCCCTTTTTCTCGGTCTCGTCCACGTCGAAGCCCTTGAGCTCCACCACCAGGTCGGAGATCTCGCTGCCGATCTCGCCCAGGTCCTTGGTGCGGACCTTGTCCAGGGCGGTGTCGGAGAAGGAGGCGATCTTCTTCTGGGCGGCGGAGCCGTATTGCAGCACCAGGGTGCTGTTGGTGATGTCGATCTTTTCGGCGAAGTCGTCCACCATCTGCTGCTCCTCGGGGGAGAGGACGGACGCATCCAGGACCACGGGCTCGGCGGCTTCCTGCTGGGCGGGATCCAGGGTGAGGGCGGGGGCGGCGGGGGCTTCGGCCTCCAGGGTCAGTTTGATCTCTTCGTTCATGGGGCTCATCCTTTCGTGTTATTTCTTTTCGGGACCCCCGTGGGGGATCGAATCTTTGGGATCTTCCACGAAGCCCTCCTGCTTGAGGAGCGTCTCGAACACGGAGATGTCCGCGGAGACGTCCATGGCCTCGTCGGCAAAGAGGGAATCCAGCTGCTTTTCAAAGGCGGTGGCCACGGTGTGCATCATGCCGGAGATGTTGAACATGGTGGAGGTGATGGTCTCCCCCTTGGTGGACTGGGCCGCCAGGCGCTGGTAGCTGTTCAGGAGCTTGAGGGTGGTGGGGAGGTAGTAGTTCATGAATTTGCGGATCTGGGGGGCCTTTTCCGGGTGCTCGGCGATGAAGGCGAAGATGTCGGCGCTGGCCTTTTCCATGCGGTCGATGCAGTCGGAGAGGCTCTCGTCCGGGATGGCGTCGTTGGCGGCGCGGAGCTTTTTGAGGGCCACCTGGCCGTCGGCGATGAGGCGGTCCACCTCGGGATCGCCGGTGGTGGCGGCGGCAGGGGCGGGCTTCTCCGGGGCCGGGGTAGAGGCGGGCTTGGGGGGCTTTACGGGCACCCACTGATGCTTGCCCTTGATGAGGAGGCTGCTGCCCGTGAACACCAGGGCCAGCACCACCAGGAACGCCAGGAAGTGGTACCACTCGTACAGGGGCATTTTCTCGGCCAGGGTGAAGGCCACGGCGGCAGTGATGTAGTACCGGGCGGCGCTGGGCTTGCGGACCAGCTTCATGGGCGGGGCGGGTTCGGCGGGAGTTTGGGCGGGCTGGGGCTGCCCCTGGGCCTGGGACTGCGCCTGGGATTGAGCCCGAGCCTGGGCCTGAGCGGCCCGGACCTTTCGGGCGGTCTCGGCCTGGCGGGCTGCCTGGGTCTGCTTTTGCACCTGCTGGGCGGCCCGGCGCTGGGCGGACTGCACCGCACCGGTGACGGTCTGGGACACGCCGCCCAGGGTGCGGGCGATCTGATCCGCGGGCAGGCCGGTATCCTCCAGGGTCTGGTAGACCCGAGAGGCGCGGAATTCCTTTTCGATGGGATTGGGCTCTTGCTGGTTCATGGCGGCTCCTTGACAAAACATGCTGAGGATACCCCTCTATTGTACAATCAAACCGGCCCGGTGTCAACTGGGAATCCCCGTGCCGCGCCGCCCGGCGCAGCCGGGCAGGCCGCCGCCCGGGGCCGGCGGGACGATCAGACCGGGTGGACGTTGCCGGTCTCCCGCAGGGCGGCGAAGACCTGCTCCTTCCCGGCGATGCCCCGGGTGAAGGCGGTGGCGGCGCCGGCGGCCACGCCCCAGCGCAGACCGCCCTCCAGGGTGCCGTGCAGGCGGGACCCGTACAGGAAACCGGCCACCAGGCTGTCCCCCGCGCCCACGGTGGAGACGGCGGCGCCCCGAGGCGCCCGGCAGAAGAACCGTTTTCCCTCCTCGGTGAGGAGCAGCGCCCCCCGGGCCCCCATGGAGACGATGATGTTCCGGGCACCCTCCTCCTGCAGGGCCTGGGCGCACTGGCAGACGCCCTCAAGACCGGTGATCTGGGCCTGGAAGAGCTCCTCCAGCTCCTGGAGGTTGGGCTTGACCAGGAAGGGATGCCGCTGCACCGCCGCCCGCAGCGGGGCACCGGCGGTATCCACCACCGTGTTGACCCCAGCCGGGACTCGGTCCAGCAGGCGGGCGTAGATGTCCCGGGGCAGGGAGGGGGGCACGCTGCCCGCCAGGACCAGCTGGTCTCCGGGGACCAGGGCGGAGACCCGGTCCAGCAGGCGCTCCGCTTCGTCCGGCGCGACGGCGGGCCCGGCGCCGTTGAAGGCGGTCTCGCTGCCGGAGGGCTCGGTGATGTTCAGGTTGATGCGGGAAAAGCCCTGGCGCAGAAAGATGAACTCCGCCGTGCAGCCGGCTTCCTCCAGCAGGCGGACGATCTCCCGGCCGGTGAAGCCCGCGGCGAACCCCAGAGCGATGTTCTCCACGCCCAGATCCCGGAGCAGGAGGGAGACGTTCACTCCCTTGCCCCCGGGGGCCAGAAAGCCCTCTGCAAACCGGTGGACGGTCCCGGGGGTCACCGGGCCCGCGGCGTGCCAGTCGATACAGGGGTTCAGCGTGACGGTATAGATCATGAAAAGCCCTCCCGAAGCGCAGACTGCGCCTGTTTGTCCTGTTGCCTATTATAGCGAAAAACCGGGGCGTTTTCAAGGGCTGGGGGCGTCTCAAAGGGCGGAAAAGCGGAAGCCCGTATAGGTTGGCGGTTTTTGGGCATGCTACCCCTGACCGGGCTGTGTCCGGTCCGGATCTCGCAACAGAAAGGAACGTTCCGAACATGAAAAAGAGATGGATGCTCTGTTGGATCGCTGCCGCAGCGGCCCTGCTGCTGACCGGCTGCGGCCGGCAGGTGGGCAATGCGGTGTCCGACGCTGCCTCCCAGGTGGGGAAGACCGTCTCCCAGGCGGGGGAGGCCGGGAGCCGGATGGGCTCCCAGCTGGAGTCCGCCGTCCAGGGCGGGGACACCTCTCAGGGAACGGTGGACTCCGGCACCGACGGGACCATCGGGGACGAGGACGGCGCTTCGGGCCGGGGACCGGAGGATTCCGCGCCCTCCCAGTCCGGAGAGGCGATGCCCTCCTCCGGGCCTGAGGAAACGGACTCCTCCCAGCGGGAGTGAGCCGGGAAAAGACCTCCGGGACAGGACCGGAGGTCTTTTCCATCCCGTTTTTGGGGCCCAAAGCGCTTTTGCCGGTTGAATCCGGGCGAAACTTGTGCTAAGATGTCTCTGGCGGTCCGCCGGGGAGACACCTTGGCGGACCGATCTCAGACCCAGAAACGGAGTTCTAGACGACATGAAGAATCTGCGCGCGAAGCTCATCGGCGACCGGGCGTTTTACGCCGCGGTCTTTTCCCTGATCCTCCCGCTGATCGTCCAGTCGGGCATCACCCAGTTCGTGGGCCTGCTGGACAACGTGATGGTGGGCCGCCTGGGCACCGCGGCCATGTCCGGCGTTGCCATCGTCAACCAGATCATGATGGTGTACAATCTGGCGCTGTTCGGTGGGCTTTCCGGGGCGTCCATCTTCGGGGCCCAGTTTTACGGGAAGGGCGACGAGACCGGCCCGCGGGAGACCTTCCGGTTCCGGCTGGTGTTCGCCCTCACGGTGGTGCTCATCGGCGTGCTGGTGTTCTCCCTGTGGGGAGAAAGCCTGTTCCGGCTGTACCTCCATGAGGAGACCTCCGCGCCGGAGGAGATCGCCCAGACCCTGGCGGCCTCCCGTTCGTACATCCAGATCATGCTGTGGGGACTACTGCCCTTTGCCCTGAGCCAGTGCTGGTCCAGCGCTTTGCGGGACACCGGTGAGACCTTTTCCCCCATGGTGGCCAGCGTCCTGGCCATCCTCATCAACCTGGTGCTCAACTACCTGCTGATCTTCGGCTCCTTCGGCTTTCCGAAAATGGGCGCGGCCGGCGCGGCCCTGGCCACGGTGATCTCCCGGTTCATCGAGGCGGGGTACCTGATGCTCCACTCCGCCCGGCACCTGGACCGGTTCCCCTTCCTGCGGGGGGTGTTCCGGAGCTTCCGGATCCCCCTGTCCCTGGTGGGCAGCATCGCGAGGACCGGCGCGCCCCTGCTGTTCAATGAGACCCTCTGGTCCGTGGGCATCGCGGCCATCAACGTGTGCTACGCCACCCGGGGCCTCACCGCCGTGGCGGCTGTGAACATCAATTCCACGGTGTCGGGGCTCTTTTCCATCGTGCTGATGGCCCAGGGCAACGCCATGGGCATCATGGCCGGGCAGCTGCTGGGGGCGGGGGAGATCGACAAAGCCAAGAGCACCGTGACCAAGCTGCTGTTCTTTGCCGCGGCGTCCAATCTGGCGGTGGGGCTGCTGGTCATCGGGGCGGCGCCCTTCCTGCCGATGATCTACAACACCGAGCCCGAGGTGCGGGCCATGGCCTCCCGGATGCTGATGCTGTGCGGCGCCTTTTTGCCCCTGACCGCCTACGTCAACGGCACGTATTTTTCCGTGCGGTCCGGGGGGAAGACCTTCATCACGTTCCTGTTCGACTGCGGCTTTACCTGCTGCGTGGCGCTGCCCGTGGCGTATCTGTTTGCCCACTGCACCCAGCTCTCTGTGGAGTGGATCTACTTTTTCGTGCTGGCCACGGACGCGGTGAAGGCCGTCATCGGCACGGCGATCGTGCGCTCCGGCGTGTGGGCCCACAACATGGTGGCGCAGCAATAAAGGGCGGCTGGCTGGGGGCAAACTG
>CANRPD010000056.1 GCA_947632385.1 uncultured Clostridia bacterium
GCGGCGCGGGAGCGCCGCGGCTTTCCTCCCTTCGGGGGGAAAGCGCCCGGGCCGGGGAGAGACGCCCCGCTGCAGCCGGGAAGCCTCCCCATTTTGTCTCCACGCCCCCGCCCCAGGACCCCCGGCCCGGGCGCTTTCCCCCCGAAGGGAGGAAAGCCGCGGCGCTCCCGCGCCGCGGGGCGCGGCAGGGGAAAACGCACCCATTTGCCGGGGGGACAATAGTATGGAGAGCCGGGAAAATTTGGGCCCGGCGCGTTTAGACCGGGGAATTGCGGGCAAGAATAACAGCAAGGACCAAACCCGGAAAGGAAGGATCGAACCGTGAACGTGCGCAGAGGAGACATCTATTACGCCGACCTGAGCCCGGTGGTGGGCTCGGAGCAGGGGGGCGTGCGGCCGGTGCTCATCATCCAGAACGACGTGGGCAACCGGTTCAGCCCCACGGTGATCGCCGCGGCCATCACCAGTCAGCACGACAAGGCCAACCTGCCCACCCACATCGAGGTCAACGCGGCCAACACCGGCCTGGTGCGGGACTCGGTGGTGCTGCTGGAGCAGGTGCGGACCCTGGACAAACACCGGCTGAAGGAAAAGATGGGCCGCCTGGACCCGGGCTCCATGGACCGGGTGAACGAGGCGCTGTCCATCAGCTTTGGCCTGCCCACCTGAGGACGGGTACTTACCCCCTCCGAAGACCGCCCCCGGCGCCCGGCCGGGGGCGGTCTGCCGCGCAAAAAGCACTTCTGCGGGAAAAGCCGCGGGAGGGCTTGCGGTTTCGGGCAAAATGTGGTAGAATACCCTCACGAAACGGAACTGCGGGTATGGCGGAATTGGCAGACGCGCTGGATTTAGGTTCCAGTGGGCGACCGTGCAGGTTCAAGTCCTGTTACCCGCACCAAAAACGCAGAGACGTCCCAGAGGGGCGTCTCTGCGTTTTTCATGTACAGGACTTGAACCTGAGAAGGGCGCTGGTCGCCAGTGGCGACCGTCCAGCGCCGGTCTACGCTCCGCTTCGGTCGGTCCTGGGCGCGTCCCACCGGGACGCAGGACCCGAGCCGGCAGGTGAGTCCTGGGCGTTCGAGGAGCGGCGAGCCCGGGACACCACAGCGAAGCTGTGGGGTGGGCGAGCCAACAGCGTGCGCAGCACGCGGTCAAGTCCTGAACCCCGCATCCCATCGCGGCGAGCCCTTGGGACCTGCCGCATTTTCATGCGAAAATGTGGCTTCATCGTTCGGACTGCCCAAACCTGCGGAGCAGGTTTTTTCCTTGTCCCCAAAAAGCCTTGCGGCTTTTCGGGGCCCCCGGCGTCCGCTGCGCCTCCGGTTCTGCGGCTTGCTCCCGCCCTTTTTGCGCAGCACGCGGTCAAGTCCCGAATCCCCCGTATCGAACAGGCCTTGAACCCGGGAAGGGTTTTGTGCCTGGTGTTGGGTTCCGGTAGGTTTCCGGTGGGTTTTCGGCAGGTTCGGAACACCAAAACCCTCGGTTTCGTCCCGCAGCGGACGAGTTCGCCTCTTTTTGCAGTCCTGGCTTGTTCAAAATTTTTTTGAAAAAATGCGAACAAAAGGTTGATAAAATCGAAAAAATGTGCTATAATTAGGGTGTAAAGAAAGCAAACTCGTGAATTTGATTTCCGAAAAGGCAGCATCCGGCTCCCGGCGTGCTGTTGGGTTGACTTGCCCGGCGGGTTTTGGTATACTGGGGGCAGAAAGCGCCGGTTTTCGGGCCGGAAGCGATGTTTTTGGGGGGATCTTCATGACGAAATCGACGAAAACGGCGGGGCTGCGGCTGCAGATCGTGCTGCTGTCCACGTGCCTGGTCTCGGCCTCGCTGAACGCCATCACCGGGCTGGTGCCGGAAATGGCCCGGGCGTTCCCGAATTTTGCCCTTGCCACGGTGGAGCTGGTGGCCACGGTGCCCTCTCTGTTCCAGATGGTGGGGGTGCTGGGGGAGCCGCTGCTGGCCAAAAAGCTGGGCCACAAGGGGGCCATGCTGCTGGCGCTGCTGTTTTGCGCCGCCGGGGGCGTGATCCCGGTGTTTTTGCCGCTGTTCCCGCTGATCTTCGTGACGCGGTGCTTCTTCGGGGTGGGCTGCGGCCTGCTGATGAGCGCCCTGCTGACGCTGATCGTGCACTTTTTCTCCGGGTCCACCCGCAGCACCATGATCGGCCTCAACGGGGGGATCTCGGGGCTGGGGAGCGCGGCGGCCACCTTTGCGGCGGGGCAGCTGCTGGTTTTCGGCTGGAACGTGTCCTTTTCCGTGTACTTTTTGGGCTTTGCGGTGATCGTGCTGGTGGCGTGCTTTGTGCCCCAGGTCCGCTGGGCGGAGACGGTCCCGGCGGAAAGCGCCCCGCAGCGGCGGCGGGGGCTGCCGGCGGGGGTCTGGGGCCTGGGGGCGGTGATGTTCGCGGCGGTGATGCTGGCCACGATGTACGTCATCAAGGCCTCCACCCTCATCACCCAGTGCGGCTACGGCACCGCCAGCGAGGGCAGCACCGCCATCACGTGGCTGTCGCTGGGGTCGTTCACGGCGGGGCTGACCTATGGCAAGCTGCGGGCCTGGCTGCGGGAGGGCACGCTGGCCCTGGCCTTTGCCCTGTGCGCCGGGGGCTTTTTGCTGGGGGGCTTTGCGGGCAGCCTGATCCCGGTGTGGATCGGGGCGTTCGTTTTGGGCTACGGATACCTCATCTTCATGCCGTTTTTGCAGGAGCAGACCGCCCGGAGCTACGGCCCCTGGGGAGAATCCGCCACGAACCTGGTGCTGGTGTGCCAGAGCGTGGGGGCTTTCGTCACGCCGTGGCTGGGGAGCCTGCTGGGTCTGCTCACCGAGGAGCTGTCGGTGCAGTTCCTGCTGACGGCGGGGGCCTTTGGCCTGCTGGCCCTGGGGGCCCTCCCCTTTGCGGTGCGGGCGGCCCGGCGGGCCCAGCCGTGACCGGGGCGGCCTTTGCCCGGGCAAAATGAAGCGACCCGCCGGGGGCGGGTCGCGGGGAAGCAATTTGCCGGGTGTTTCCTCAGCGGAGGACGCCTGCGGCCCGCGCGGCGCGGGCTGGGTCCTCCAGGACGAAGCTCACGTTGACTTGGCCGGGGGCATCGGCGTCCTTGGAACAGGCGAAGTGGACCCGCCGGCTGCCGGTCTCGTCCGGGCTGCCGTCCGGCAGCGGCAGCGGGAATTCGGCCTCCAGGGAGCGCAGGTCTTCGCGGCTCCACAGGCCGTCGCAGACTGCCTGGATGCCATCTCCGGCGAGGTCGGCTTCCGCGCCGCCGCCGGGCTCCCCATCGGTGGGGAATTCCCGGTAGCAGCACTGGACGGGATCCCCAAACTGGCCCTGCAGGGCGGTGAGGCAGTCCACCAGAAAGGCCTTGGTGGAATCGTCCAAGGGGTAGGAGGCCTGGGCGTTCAGGGTCCGCACCACGTCACCGGACGGCAGGTAGAGGATGTTGGTCTCCATGTCCCGGCCGTACCAGGACGCGGTGAGGGTGCCCGCAAAGACGGCGCTGTCGCCGGATGCCTGGACGAAGCGGGTGCCCCAGGCCTTTTGCGTGTCCGCCATGGAGCTGTCGAAGGCGGTCAGGATGGCCGGGTCCACGGCCGTGGTGCCGGGCTGTGCTTTGGGGGCGGAACACCCCGCGCACAGCAGGCAGAGGGATACGATCAACAGCAGGGAACAGACTTTTTTGCACATGTTCGAGACCTCCTGACACAAAATGCGGGCCTGCACGGGGCCTGTTGGGACGCCGGGGACTTACTCAGCGGATTGGGCCTGCATGTTGCGGCCGGGGTACATCAGGGTGAAGGCCACGTTCACCTGATCGGGGACATCGGCGTCCTTGGAGAAGGCGAAGTGGAGCTTGCGGCCGCCGTTCTCATCCAGGCTGCCGTCCGGCAGCGGCAGGGGGAAATCGGCCTCCATGGCCCGCAGGTCTTCGCCGCTCCACAGGCCGTCGCAGACTGCCTGGATGCCATCTCCGGCGAGGTCTGCGTCCACATAGTCGCCGGGCTGGCTGTCGGTGGGGAATTCCCGGTAGTAGCACCGGGTGGCATCCCCAAACTGGCCCTGCAGGGCGGTGAGGCAGTCCACCAGAAAGGCCTTGGCGGCGTCGTCCAGCGGGTAGGACGCCCTGGCGTTGAGGGTCTGCACGAAGTCATCGGGCTGGAGGTAGACGAGGTTGGTCTCCATGTCCCGGCCGCACCAGGACGCGGTGAGGGCGCCCGCAAAGACGGCGCTGTCGCCGGATGCCTGGACGAAGCGGGTGCCCCAGGCCTTTTGCGTGTCCGCCATGGAGCTGTCGAAGGCGGTCAGGATGGCCGGGTCCACGGCCGTGGTGCCGGGCTGTGCTTTGGGGGCGGAACACCCCGCGCACAGCAGGCAGAGGGATACGATCAACAGCAGGGAACAGACTTTTTTGCACATGTTCGAGACCTCCTAACACAAATTGTGGGTCTGCACGGGGCCGCCTGGAAGGCCGTGGTGCAGGGGCCTATCCACATTTTACCATAGGGAGGGCTCTATGTCAACACTATTGGGCTTTTTGATTGGGCTTTTTACCTTTGGCTTTTTAAAAAAGAGCTATTTGCCTTCGCCCAGGCCGGCCTCGATGCGTTTTTCGTTGAAGAAGCACATGAGGACCCCGCCCAGGGCGGCCAGGCCGCCGGACACCGCCGCCACCACCCGGTAGCCCAGGCCGGTGCCGCCGCCGATGGTGGCCAGGGCCGTGAAGAGCAGCATGGCGGCGCTTTGGCCCAGCTTAAAGGCAAAGGTGCGGGCGGCGTAGAACATGCCCTCCCGGTTCTCGCCGGTCTTGCGGGCCTCACATTCGGCCACATCGGCCACGATGGCCTGGGGCAGGATGCCGAAGATGGCCATGGGGAAGGCCGCGGCCACCACCAGGAGGAAGCCCTGGGCCACCGGCGGGATGCCCAGGCCCGGGCCCATGAGGCCGGTGTAGATGAAGGCCGCCGCGAAGATGCCGAAGGCCAGCAGGACCAGCTTCTTCTTGCCCAGGGGCCGTACCAGGAGGTTCACCGGCAGGTAGAACACCAGGGAGAGGGCCGTCATGGCCACGAAGAAGACGGTGGACATGCTCTCCGGGAGCTGGAGCAGGGACGTGACGAAGAAGGGCAGGCCCGTTTGGAACATGGTGAGGCCCAGCCAGTAGAAGATATCGGAGGCGACGAAGATGCGGAAATCGCCGTTTTGGAAGGTCTTGACCAGGGAGGAGAAGGCGCTGCCCTCACTGGGGCGGGTCTGGACGTAGTCCTTCTCCCGGATGGCCCACACCGGCACCTGCATGCAGATGAAGGCCAGGACGGCGAAGAGGAGGAAGGTGACGCGGATGGCCAGGACCCGGCCCAGGCTGCCCTCCAGGGCGCCCCAGATCACCGGGGCGGCGTAGGCGAAGGCGGTGCCCACGATGAAGGTGAGGGAGATGGCCGTGGAGATGTTGAGGCGCTGCTTCTGGTCGTGGCCCAGCTCCGGGATGAGGGCGTTGAAGGGCGTGCAGTAGGCGGTGATGGCCAGGTAGTAGGCCATGACGAAGACGAACATCCACACCACGTTGAGGGTGCTCTCGTGGTCCACCGGGGCCCAGAAGACCAGCACGGTGCTGGCCGCCAGGGGCAGGGAGGCCCACTTCATGAACGGGATGCGGCGGCCGTTTTTGGAGCGGCAGCGGTCGGAGAGCGAGGCGATCCAGGGATCGGTGACGGCATCGAACAGGCGGCCGATGGCCGTGATGGCGCCGATGACGGTGAAGATCCCCAGCAGGACCCGGCCCTGGGGAATGAACAGGGTCTGGCCGGCGGCCTGGCTGGCGGCGTCGGGCTGGTAGAAATAGACCAGCCAGTTGGAGATGAGGCCGGACATCATGGCCCAGCCCAACTGGCCCACGGCAAAGGCCGCGATCTTGCTTTTTGGCAGTGCTTTCATGGAATATACCCCCTTTACTTTGTGGAAATAGGATAATCGTTTCGGCAGAAAATGTCAAGGTTTTTGTGCTTTTTGGCCCCCGAGGTCCCGGGCTGCGGACGGCGGCGGGCACGGAGGGGACCCGCAGCAGGGGCGCGGAGGGGGAATTTTTCGGGAAAAACCTGCGGGCGGTGTTGCTTTTGCCGCGCAGACATGGTACAATAAAAGGCACTGAGACCCACCGACCCTTCCAGGGAAACCACAAAGGAGTAGATACATATGAAAAAGATCCGAATCGGCATCGTGGGCTGCGGCGGCATGGGCGGCGGCCACGCCATCGCCATCCAGAGCGGCACCGGCAACGCCATCTGGAACGGCAGCAACGTGGACGTGCCCGGCTTTGACAGCCCCGCCACCACCGACATCTCCCAGCTGCTGGAGCTGGCCGGTGTGGTGGACATCAAGGAGGAGCGGCAGGCATGGGCCAAGGAGCGGGGGATGAAGGTCTATCCCGACTATGAGACGCTGCTGGCCGACGACACCGTGGACGCCATCCTCATCGCCACGCCCAATCACCTGCACAAGGAGGAGGCCATCCAGGCCATGCGGGCCGGGAAGCACGTGCTGTGCGAAAAGCCCGTGATGCTCTCCAGCGAGGAGATGCTGGAGGTCATGGCCGTTTCCAAGGAGACCGGCATGACGTTCTATCCCCGGCAAAACCGGGAATGGGACGAGGACTATCTGATGGTGAAGAAGATCTACGACGAGAAGCTGCTGGGGAACATCTTCAACATCAAGTGCCGGATCATGGGCTCCAGGGGCATCCCCGGGGACTGGCGCGGGGTGAAGGCCTATGGCGGCGGCATGATGCTGGACTGGGGCGTGCACATCCTGGACCGGATCCTGAAGATGGTGCCGGAGAAGCTGAGCCGCCTCTACTGCACCTGCACCCACATCACCAACGACGAGTGCGACGACGGCTTCCAGCTGCTGCTGACCTTTGAGGGCGGCCTGACGGTGAACCTGGAGGTGGGCACCTGCCACTTCGTCAACGAGCCCCTGTGGTGTGTCTATGGCGACCAGGGGTCTGCGGAGATCAAGAACTGGGGCCTGGAGGGACGGATGGTCCGGCTGCTGTCCTGGAACGACCGGGACGCCACGCCCATCCTGGCCGGAGCGGGGCTGACCAAGACCATGGCGCCCCGGGGCAAGAGCAAGTCCGTGGAGGAGCTGCCGCTGCCCAAGTTCGACTTTGACCGCAACGAGCTGTACAAGAACTTTGTTGAGGTCTGCAACGGGGAGGCGGAGCAGATCGTCACCCAGGAGCATGCCCTGCGGGTGCTGCGGGTGATGGAGGCTGCGTTCCAGTCCGACGAGACCGGCAGCGTGGTGGAGTTCAACGGTTGAGGGATCGCTTTGAGATGAATTAAAAGCGGGGATCGGGCGGGGCCCGGTCCCTGCTTTTTTGGGGAAGGGGCGGGCCGTACGCTCGCGTTTGAAAGCCTTTCTGCCTTTTTTGAGCAAAAGAAAAAGCCGGGTCTTTGAACTGAACCAGTAAAAACGGACAGTAGACAAAAAGCCCCCTATGTAGGAAAATAACTACATAGGGGGTAAAGC
>CANRPD010000057.1 GCA_947632385.1 uncultured Clostridia bacterium
CACCAAAGCGCTGCCCGCCGAACTGGGCCTTGCCGCCCAGGGGCTGCTGGGTCACCAGGCTGTACGGGCCGGTGGACCGGGCATGGATCTTGTCGTCCACCAGGTGGTGGAGCTTCAAGTAGTACATGTATCCCACCGTGATGGGATTGTCGAAATATTCGCCGGTGCGGCCGTCCCGCAGCCAGAACTTGCCGTCCTCGGTCATCCCGGCCATCTTCAGGCACTCCCGGATGTCCTCCTCCTGGGCGCCGTCGAACACCGGGGTCATGATCTTCCACCCCAAAGTGTGGGCCGCCATGCCCAGATGGACCTCCATGGCCTGGCCGATATTCATGCGGCTGGGCACGCCCAGGGGATTGAGCACGATGTCCAGCGGGGTGCCGTCGGGCAGGAAGGGCATCTCCTCCTCCGGCATGATCCGGGAGACCACGCCCTTGTTGCCGTGGCGGCCGGCCATCTTGTCGCCCACGCTGATCTTCCGCTTCTGGGCGATGTAGCACCGCACCACCTTATTGACGCCGGGAGACAGCTCGTCGTGGCTGTTTTCCCGGGTGAACACGTCCACATGCACCACCACGCCGTATTCGCCGTGGGGCACCCGCAGAGAGGTATCCCGCACTTCCCGGGCCTTTTCGCCGAAAATGGCCCGCAGCAGCCGCTCCTCGGCGGTGAGCTCCGTCTCGCCCTTGGGCGTCACCTTGCCCACCAGGATATCCCCGGCACGGACCTCGGCGCCCACGCGCACGATGCCCCGGTCGTCCAGGTCCCGCAGCAGCTCTTCGTTGACGTTGGGGATGTCCCGGGTGATCTCCTCCGGCCCCAGCTTGGTGTCCCGGGACTCCATCTCGTACTCCTCGATGTGGATGGAGGTGTACACGTCGTCCCGCACCATCTTCTCGTTGAGCAGCACCGCGTCCTCGTAGTTGTAGCCTTCCCAAGTCATAAAGCCGATGAGGGCGTTGCGGCCCAGGGCGATCTCGCCGTTCTTGATGCCCGGTCCGTCGGCGATCACGTCGCCTGCCTCCACCCGCTCGCCCACGTCCACCACGGGCACCTGGTTGATGCAGGTGCTCTGGTTGGAGCGCATGAACTTGATGACCTCGTACTCGTCGATGTCCCCGTTGTCCGCCGTGATGCGGATCCGGTCGGCGGCCACGGACTTCACCACGCCGCCGCGCTTGGCCAGCACGCACACGCCGGAGTCCACCCCGGCCTTGTACTCGATGCCCGTGCCCACGATGGGGGACTCGGTCTTCAGCAGCGGCACGGCCTGGCGCTGCTGGTTGGCGCCCATCAGGGCGCGGTTGGTGTCGTCATGCTCCAGGAAGGGGATCATGGCCGTGGCCACGGAGACCACCATCCGGGGCGTGATGTCCATATAGTCGGCCTTGCTGGCCTCCACTTCCACGAATTCGTCCTTGTGCCGGCCCACCACCTTGGCGTTGACGAAGTGTCCGTCCTTGTCCAGGGGCTCGTTGGCCTGGGCCACGATGAACTCGTCCTCCTGGTCGGCGGTCATATACCGCACCTCGTCGGTGACCCGCCCGGTGGCCTTATCCACCTTGCGGAAGGGCGCCTCCACAAAGCCGTACTCGTTGATCTTCGCAAAGGTGGCCAGATAGGAGATCAGGCCGATGTTGGGTCCTTCAGGGGTCTCCACGGGGCACATGCGGCCGTAGTGGGTGTAGTGCACGTCCCGCACCTCAAAGCTGGCCCGGTCTCGGGACAGGCCGCCGGGGCCCAGGGCCGAGAGCCGGCGCTTGTGGGTCAGCTCGGCCAGGGGGTTGGTCTGGTCCATGAACTGGGACAGCGGCGAGGAGCCGAAGAACTCCCGGATGGCCGCCACCACGGGCCGGATGTTGATCAGCGAATGGGGCGTCAGGGATTCCAGATCGGAGGCCTGCAGGGTCATCCGCTCCCGGATCACCCGCTCCAGCCGGGAGAAGCCGATGCGGAACTGGTTCTGCAGCAGCTCGCCCACGCACCGGATCCGCCGGTTGCCCAGGTGGTCGATGTCGTCGGTGACGCCCAGGCCCACCGCCAGGTTGTTCATATAGTTCACCGAGGCGAAGATGTCCTCCACGGTGATGTGATTGGGGATCAGCTCCCGCCGCCGGGCGTGCAGCACCCGCTTGAGTTCTTCCTCCTCCAGATCCTGGTCCAGGATCTCCTTGAGCACGGGATAGCTCACCCGCTCGTTGATGCCGCACAGGGCCTTGGCGTCAAAGTTCACATACTTGGAGATGTCCACCATGCCGTTGGAGTGGATCACCACTTCCCGGCCGCCGTGCTCCACATAGGCAGCCGTCACGCCGGCGTCGTCCATCTGCCGCGCCAGCTCCCGGGAGACCGTCACCCCCGCCTCGGCCAGCAGCTCCCCGGTGTTGGGGTCCGCCACAGGCCGGGAGAGGGTCTGCCCCATCAGGCGGCCCTCCAGGTTCAGCTTCTTGTTGTATTTATACCGCCCCACCCGGGAAAGATCATACCGGCGGGGATCGAAAAACAGGCTGTGGATGTGGGCCTGGGCGCTCTCGATGGTGGGCGGCTCGCTGGGGCGCAGCTTGCGGTACAGCTCGAACAGGGCCTCCTCCACGGACTTGCAGGTGTCCTTCTCGATGGTGGCCCGCATCCGGTCATCGTCCCCAAAATAGTCCGTCAGCTGCTGGTCGGTGCCCAGCCCCAGGCAGCGCAGCAGCACCGTCACGGGCATTTTGCGGTTCTTGTCGATGCGCACATAGAACACGTCGTTCACGTCGTTCTCATATTCCAGCCAGGCGCCCCGGTTGGGGATGATGGTGGAGGAGAACAGCTCCTTGCCGGAGCGGTCGTAGTCCATGCGGTAGTACACGCCGGGGGAACGCACCAGCTGAGAGACCACCACCCGCTCGGCGCCGTTGATGACGAAGGTGCCGCTGGGGGTCATCAGCGGGAAGTCCCCCATGTACACCTCGGACTCCTTGATCTCCCCCGTCTCCTTGTTCAGCAGCCGCACGGTCACCCGCAGTGCGGCGGCATAGGTGGCGTCGCGCTCCTTACACTCCGATACGCTGTAGTTGGGCTGCTCGTCCAGCCGGTAGTCCACAAAATCCAGCACCAGGTTGTCGCTGAAGTCCGTGATCCCGGAAACGTCCTCAAAGACCTCCTTCAGTCCTTCATCCAAAAACCACTGGTAGGAATCCTTCTGGATCTCGATGAGGTTGGGCATCTCCAGGACTTCTTCGATCCTGGAAAAGCTCATCCGCGTCTGTCTGCCCACTTGCACCGGTTTGACATTCACCATTGGCTCAGCCACTCCATTTCTTTATTTTTCGGTCCTCCGCCGTCTCTCTGAAAACCGCCCGTTTTGCGGGGCTTTCCGCCAAAAAAAGCAAAAATTTGATCAAAACTCTTGCTTTTTTCACCCGGCTGTGTTATACTGATCTCCAGTAGAGAGGGCTATTTCGGCTATTATGATGCAGTATAGTATTGTACACCTTCTTTACCGGTTTGTCAAGCCCTTTTTTTCCGGATTTTTCCGGTTTTTTCTTTTTTCCCCTTCCCCTTTGGGACGCCAAAGACGGCGGAGCTCCGGCTCCGCCGCCTTTGGCGTCCCGTCCCCTTTCCGTGTCTCCGGCCCTCACTCCACGCCGCAGATCACGTCGAAGGTGTATCCGTCCAGCCGGGTGCGCACCTCCTGGCTGATCTCCTCATAGATGCTGTGCAGCCGGCAGTGGGCCCGGCCGCAGCTGTATTCCGGCTTTTGGCACCGGGAGAGCATGTACGGCCCCTCCACGGACTCGATGACCTCCCGCAGGGTGATCTCCCCCGCCGGCCGGGCCAGGGTGTATCCCCCCTTGGCCCCCTTGTAGGAGGCCACCATCCCGTTGGCCACCAGCCCCCGCAGGATCTTCAGACAGAACCGCAGCGGCACCTGCATGTGGTCGGAGATGGTCTTCGCGTCCCACCGGCCCGGGTGCAGGGTCAGATATTCCACGATCCGCACCGCATAATCGGCTTCCAGCGTCATCACCATGTGTCCCTACCGTCCTTTCGCTGCCGGCTCTCCGGCTCAGTCCAGAAAATCCTTCAGCCGCTTGCTCCGGCTGGGATGCCGCAGCTTCCGCAGGGCCTTGGCCTCAATCTGCCGGATGCGTTCCCGGGTGACGTTGAACTCCTTGCCCACTTCCTCCAGCGTCCGGGAGCACCCGTCCTCCAGGCCGAAGCGCAGCCGCAGCACCTTCTCCTCCCGGGGCGTCAGGGAATCCAGCACGCTGTCCAGCGTCTCCTTCAGCAGCGTGTGCGAGGCCACGTCCGCCGGGGCCGGCGCGTCGTCGTCGGCGATGAAATCCCCCAGGTGGCTGTCCTCCTCCTCGCCGATGGGCGACTCCATGCTCACCGGCTCCTGGGCCACCCGCATGATCTCCCGCACCTTGTCCACCGGCATGTCCAGCTCCTCGGCGATCTCATCGGGGCTGGGGTCCCGGCCGTTGATGTGCAGCAGCTGGTTGGAGGCCTTCTTCACCTTGTTGATGGTCTCCACCATATGCACCGGGATGCGGATGGTCCGGGCTTGGTCCGCGATGGCTCGGGTGATGGCCTGCCGGATCCACCAGGTGGCGTAGGTGGAGAACTTGAACCCCTTGGTGTAGTCGAACTTCTCCACCGCCTTGATGAGCCCCAGGTTCCCCTCCTGGATCAGGTCCAAAAACTGCATCCCCCGGCCCAGATACCGCTTGGCGATGCTCACCACCAGCCGCAGGTTGGCCTCGGAGAGCCGCTTCTTGGCGGCGTCCTCTCCCCGGTTGATTCGGATGGCCAGGTCCACCTCCTCCTCGGGGGTCAGCAGCGGCACCCGGCCGATCTCCTTCAGGTACACCTTCACCGGGTCATCGATGGCGATGCCGTCCGTCCCGTAGTTGGGATCGTTCAGGTCCACCTCCACCACGCTCTTCACCAGCTCGTCGTCGTCCAGGGGGATGTCGTCGAAGTCCTCCACGATCTCCACCCCCTGGCTCTCCAGGGTGTCATAGAACTTCTCGATGTGGTCCGGGTCGAACTCCATCTCCCCCAGGGCGTCCAGGATCTCCTGGGTGGAGAGCTGCCCCTTGGCCTTGCCCATCTCCAGCAGATCCCGTACCACGGTCTTCTTGTCCGGCTGTGCAGTCGTCATTGCCTTTTCCATTCCTTTCCGTCGTTCCCTTGCTTCATTTCCGCTTTCTCAGTGCTTCCAGGTAGGCCCGCAGCTGCTCCGGGCTGGCCTCACGGATCTCCTGGGCGCTGGCCTGTCCGGCCTCCTCCAGCAGGATCTCCCGAAACGCCTGAACGTCCCCCGGGCTCACCGGGGCCTCCCGCCGGCGGTTCACCACCCGGGTCAGCTCCGCCAGCTCCCCGCCGCTGAGCTCCTGGGCGAAGTCCGCCAGGCTCATGGGCCCCCGGGGGGCCGGTTCGGCCATAGTTTTGCCCAACAGCAGCTCATATACCCGGCGGTTCCACCGGGTCACGAACTTTTCCGGCGGCAGCGCCGCCGCCATCTCCCGGCTGGCCTCCGGGTGGGCGAACAGATACGCCAGGATCCCCTCCTCCGCCTGGGCGGCCCGGGGATTCCCCTTTTTGTCCGGGTTCACGCTGCTCTCCAGGGCCTCCACCTGGGCCAGGCTCCGGTCAAAGTCCCGCTTCTCCCGGCGCTGCCGCTGGAGCGCCGCCTGCCGGGCGGTCTCCAGAATGCTCTCCCGGTTGACTCCCGTCTCCCCGGCCAGCTTCCCGGCGTAGATGTCCCGCTCCAGCCCGTCCAGCCCCGCCAGCACCGTGTTCACGGCCTCCCGCAGATACCGGGCCTTGCCGTCCTCGGTGTCCAGGTCGAACCGGGCCTTCAGCTTGGCCAGGGCGTATTCGGTGTCGTTGCCCCCGGCCTCCAGCAGCTGCCGAAAGCGCAGCGGCCCGTTCTCCCCCTGAGACCGGATGTACCCGTCCGGATCCTTGCCCCCGGGCACCGTCACCACCCGCACCCGCAGCCCCGCCCCCTTCAGGATGGGGATGGCCCGCTGGGTGGCCCGCTGTCCGGCCTCGTCCGCGTCGTAACACAGCACCGCCTCCTCCGCATACCGGCGGATGACCCGGGCCTGCTCCTCCGTGAGGGCGGTGCCCAGGGAGGCGATGGCGTTGGAAAACCCCGCCTGGTGCAGGGCGATCACGTCCATGTACCCCTCCGCCAGGATCAGCGCCCGGCTGCGGGCGGCCTCCTCCTTGGCCAGGTTCATGGCGAACAGGCCGCTGCTCTTGTGGTACACCGGCGTGTCCGCGGTGTTGATGTACTTGGGCTTCTCGTCCCCCAGCACCCGCCCGCCAAAGGCCACCACGTTGCCCCGCAGGTCGAAGATGGGGAACATCACCCGCCCCCGGTACCGGTCGTAGAGCCTCCCCCGCTGGCTGGTGCGGGCCATGTCCGCCGCGGTGATCTCCTCCGGGGCGTAGCCCTTGGCCCGCAGATGGTCCACCAGGGCGTAGCCGCTCTCCGGGGCAAAGCCCAGCCCGAACCGCTGGATGGTCCGGTTGGAGAGCCCCCGCTCCCGCAGATACCGGTACCCGGCGGCCCCCGCCGGGGTGGACAGCACCCCGAAGTAAAACCGGCCCGCCTCCCGGTTGATCTCCAAAATGCGGGTGCGCAGGCGGCTCATGCCGTCGTCGGCGCCGTCCTCGGGCACGGTCATCCCGGCCCGCTGGGCCAGCCACCGCACCGCATCGGGAAAGGCCAGCCGCTCGGCCTCCATGATGAACTGAAAAATGCCGCCGCCCTTGTGGCAGCCGAAGCAGTAGAAGGAATTGCTCTCGGGATAGACCACGAAGGACGGGGTCTTCTCGTTGTGGAACGGGCACAGGCCCATCAGGTTCCTGCCGCTGCGCTTGAGCTGCACGTAGCTGGGCGCGATCTCCTCAATGGGGCTGCGCGCCTCCAGCTCCCGCAGAAAATCCGAAGAAAACGCCACCGGCCCGCCTCCTTTCCCGTGGCCTGATCATGTGCCTCCCGTGCTCCCCGGGCTCCAGAACCGGGGGATGTACAGCTCCTGGAACACCGCCACGGCATAGGGGTCCGTCATCCCGGCCACATAGTCGGCGGCGGCCCGCTCCCGGCCCTCCGTTTCGGCGATGGACCGCAGATAGGCCGGCAAATGGTCCGGCTCCAAAAAGTACTGGTACAGGCTCTGGATGAGCTGGGGCACCTTGCGCTCCTCCCGCTTGGCCCGGTCGTTGACGTACACGCTGCGGTGCAAAAACGCCCCCAGGGCCTGATAGGCCTCCAGCGTCACGGGGTCCATGCGCAGCTCACCGGCGGTGCTGTTTGCCACCAGCGAGCGGATTAGCGCGGTGATGCGGGGGGTCTTGCCGGCGCCCAGCACGGCGGTGATCTCCCCGGGGATGTCCTCCTCCCGCCGCAGTGAAATAGGCGATCAGGATATTG
>CANRPD010000058.1 GCA_947632385.1 uncultured Clostridia bacterium
TCAAAAAACCCTTTCCAGCCCCGCAGCGGTCGCGTAAACCCCGTTTTTGCCGACTTCCGGCCCCCTTGCGGCCGGTTTGGGCCGGAACGGGCTCCATGAGCATTTTTTCCGTGGAAAAATGGACGCGTGAGAAATTTTTCCCCGGGGTTGACAAGGCCGGTGGGATGGGGTATAATACCGCAGAAACTGTATCAAATGAGACAGCTCTAGCCGATCGGCAGAAAGGAGCGCGGCCATGAAGTGGACCAAATCCCAGCGGGCAGTGCTGGCGGAGACCTTCCTGTTCCGGGGCCTGGACCGGGCCCAGCTGGACGCGGTGCTGGCCGGGCGGGCACCGGAGGTCTTTGCCCGGGGCCAGGAGATCTACAGCCCCCACCGGTTCCGGCGGGCGCTGGGCGTGCTGGCCGAGGGCGAAGCCGTGGTGGAAAAGGACAGCGGGGCGGTGCTCAACCTCCTGCGGCCCGGGGACTGCTTCGGCGCGGCGGCGCTGTTTTGCCCCACGGAGACCTATGTGACCACCATCCGGGCCCGGGGGCGGGCGGCGGTGCTGTTCCTCACCGATGAGGAGCTGACGGCGGCCTTTCGGGCCTATCCGGACATGGCTTTGGCCTACATCGGGTTTTTGTCCGGGCGGATACAGTTTTTGAACCGAAAGATCGACAGCTTCACGTCTCCCACGGCGGCGGACGCGGTGTGGAACTGGCTGGTCACCCATGCGGACGAGGAGGGCGTGGCCGTTGCGGCGGGCGGGCTCTCCGCCCTGGCACGGGAGCTGAACATCGGCCGGGCCAGCCTGTACCGGGGCCTGGACCAGCTGGAAAAAGAGGGCCGCATCGTGCGGACGGGAGCGACGATCCGCCTGTGAAAAAAAGACACAAGAGAGGAAGAGGACAGATGAAAAAGTTTTGGGCGATGATCCTGGTTTTGGCGGTGGCGCTGGGGTGCCTGGCCGCGTGCAGCGGCCAGCCGGCGGAAGAGAGCACCACCATCCGCATCGCGGCGCTGAAGGGCCCCACGGCCCTGGGACTGCTGGAGGTCATGGGGGATCCCCAGGGACCGGACACCTACGATTTCACCCTGGCCGGCTCGCCGGACGAGGTGGTGGGGCAGATCGTGCAGGGGGCGTTCGACATCGCCACCGTGCCCACCAACCTGGCGGCCACGCTGTACAACAAGACCGAGGGCAAGGTGCAGATCGCGGCGCTGAACACCCTGGGGGTGCTCTACTGCGTGGAGACCGGGGACACGGTGCATTCCGTGGCGGACCTGAAGGGCAAGACGCTGTACAACCTGGGCAAGGGCTCCACGCCGGAATTCGCCATCAACTACCTGCTGCGGGAAAACGGCCTGGACCCGGAGAAGGACCTGACCATCGAGTACGCCTCGGAGGCCGGGGAGGTGGCCAGCCTGATGGCCGGGGGACAGGCGCAGCTGGCGCTGCTGCCCCAGCCCTTTGTCACCAGCCTGCTGGGGCAGAACGACCAGGTGCGGGTGGCGTTCTCCGTCACCGACGAGTGGGACAAGCTGGACAACGGCAGCACCCTGAGCATGGGCTGCGTGCTGGTGCAGAAGGCCTTTGCCGAGGCGCATCCCCAGGCCCTGGAGCGGTTCTTGGAGGCGTATGAGGACTCGGTGGCCTTCGTCAACGACGAGAAGACCCTGCCCCAGGCCGCGGAATACAGCGAGGAATTCGACATCATCCCGGCGGCGGTGGCCCAGAAGGCCATCCCCCAGTGCAACATCGTGTTCATCGACGGGAAAGAGATGAAGGACGAGACGGAAGGCTTTTTGCAGGTGCTCTACGATGCGGATCCCGCCGCAGTGGGCGGGGCCGTGCCCGGGGACGACTTCTACTACCATGCGGACTAAGCGGGCCCTGGTCTCCCTGGGGGTGCTGGGGTTCTGGGTGGCCGTGTGGGCGGCGGGGCACCTGGCGGTGGGCAGCGACCTGCTGCTGCCGGCCCCCTGGGCGGTGGCGGTGCGGCTGGGACAGCTGGCCGGCACCGGGGCCTTCTGGCGGGTGATCGCCTGCTCCTTCTGCCGGATCATGCTGGGGTTCCTGCTGGGGACCCTGGCGGGCTGCGGGCTGGGGGTGTGCACGGCGGCCGTTCCGGCCCTGCGGCGGCTGATGCGCCTGCCCATGAGCCTCATCAAGGCCACGCCGGTGGCTTCCTTCGTGATCCTGGCCCTGGTGTGGATCAGCGGGAAGAACCTCAGCGTGTTCATCGGGTTTTTGATGGTGCTGCCCCTGATGCACGCCAACGTGGAGCAGGGGCTGCTGAGCACCGACCCCCTGCTGCTGGAGGCCGCCGCGGCCTACCGCCTGAACCGGCGGCAGAAGGCCCTGGCGGTGTATCTGCCGGCGGTGATGCCCTATTTCCTCTCGGCGTGCCGGGTGGCCCTGGGCTTTGCCTGGAAGGCCGGCATCGCCGGGGAGGTCATCGCCATCCCCCGGGACGCCATCGGGACCCAGCTGTACAACGCCAAGGTCTATCTGGAGACCACGGACCTGTTCGCCTGGACGCTGGTGATCGTGGTGCTGTCCATGGTGCTGGAAAAGGCGCTGGCCCGGCTGGTGGGCCGGGCGGCGGAGCGCTTTGGAGGTGCGGTATGACCGTGGAGGTGCAGGGAGTGTCCTTTGCCTATGGCGGGCAGGAGGTGCTCTCCGGGGTGGACCTGACCCTGGACGAGGACCAGCCCGTGCTGCTGCTGGGGGCCTCCGGCCGGGGAAAGACCACCCTGCTGCGGGTGATCGCCGGGTTTTTGCAGCCCCAGCGCGGCCGCGTGCTGGGGGTGGGGCCCGAGACCCGGATGGCAGTGCTGTTTCAGGAGGACCGGCTGTTCGATCCCCTGACGGTGTACAAAAATTTGAAGCTGGTGCGGCCGGACCTGAGCCGGGAACGGGCCGGGGAGTGGCTGAAGGAAGTGGGGCTGGGGCCCCAGGTGCTGGACGAGCACCCCCGGGCGCTTTCCGGGGGGATGCGGCGGCGGATCGCGCTGATCCGGGCGCTGATGTTCGAGGCCCAGCTGGTGCTGCTGGACGAGCCGTATCAGGGACTGGACGAGGACACCCGGGCGCTGGCCCTGGCGGCCACCCGGCGGCACCGGGGGAGACGGCCCATGCTGGTGATCTCCCACGAAGCGGCGGACGGGCCGGCCCTGGGGGCCCGCACGGTGACGATGGAGGAGATTTGTCATGGGCAAGCTGAGCAAACAGGACCTTCTGGACGCCTTCCGGATGCCCCGGGAGGAATTTGACCGGATCTACACCGCCCAGGCGGCCCGGCTGCTGCGGGAACACAAAAAGGGCGTGGCGCTGACCGCCATGCTGGGGTACAGCAACATCTGCAAGAACCACTGCCTCTACTGCGGGATGCGGGCGCCCAACACGGCGCTGCCCCGGTACCGGATGAGCGTAGAGGACATGGTGGAGACCATCCGGGGGGCGTACGACGCGGGGCTGCGGCGGCTGTTCCTCATCGCCGGGGACGACCCCAAGTACACCCAGGAGGACCTGCGGCATGTGGTCCGGGCGGCCCGGGAGATGGGCTTTTCCCGGATCAGCATGGCGGCGGGGGAATTTGGCCGGGAGGACTACGCCGCGCTGCAGGCTGCCGGGCTGACGGAATACGTGCTCAAGTTCGAGATGTCCCACCGGGACACCTTTGAGCGCCTGAATCCCTCCAGCGACTTTGACCGCCGGCGGCAGGCCATGGGGTGGATCCGGGAGGCGGGCCTGGAGCTGGGCTCCGGGAACATCGTGGACTACCCCGGGCAGACTTTGGACGAGCTGGCGGATGATATCCTGCTCATGGAGGAGCTGAAGATCAGCTGGGCGCCCAACATCCCCTACATGCCCGCCCAGGGGACGCCCCTGGCGGCGGAGGGCGGCCCCGGCCGGGTGGACTGGATGCAGCGGGAGATCGCCCTGGTGCGGGTGCTGCTGCCGGATGCGGACATCACCGCCCAGCAGCCCGGAGCAGACCCCCGCAAGGGGATGTCCGACCCAGAGGGCAACCTGGCGGCCATCGCGGCGGGGGCCAACGTGCTGTTCGTGGACCTGCTGCCCCCGGGGCTGCGGGAGAACTTCCGGGTGGTGGACGGGCGGATCATCCAGAGCCTGGAGGAGGCCAAGGAGAGGGCCGCCCAGGCGGGGCTGCCCTGGCTGACGGAATAAACGCAAAAAGAGCGGGGGACACGGGAACGTGTCCCCCGCAGCTCGCGGGAAGGGCGGGTCACTCCGCCACGGTGTACAGGGCGTGGAAGTACCCCCCGCGGGCCATGAGCTCCTCAAAGGTGCCGTGCTCCCGCAGGGCGCCGTCCTTGAGCACCAGGATCTCGTCGTACTGCTCCAGCAGGGCGGGGTCCAGGCGGTGGGTGACCACCAGGCGGGTCAGGCCCTCCAGCCGGAGGATGGACTCCGTCACGGCAAAGGCGGTGCGGTTGTCCAGGGCGGCGGTGGCTTCGTCCAGCAGCAGCACCGGGGTGCCCTTGAGCAGCGCCCGGGCGATGGAGATGCGCTGGCGCTCCCCGCCGGAGAGCTCCACGCCGTTCTCCCCGCAGCGGGCGTCCTCCCCCCGGTCCTGGAGGAAGGCGGAGAGGCCGGAGCGCTCCACGGCCCGGTCCACCGCGGCGGCGGGGAAGTCCTTGAACAGGGTGATGTTCCCCCGCACGGTGTCGTCGAAGAGGAACACGTTCTGGTCGATGAGGCTGATGAGGTCGTAGAGGCTGTCGGGGTCCACGGTCTTCAGCTCCTTGCCGTCCAAGGCGATGGAGCCGGTGTAGCCGTCATACGCCCCCATGAGGAGACTGAGCAGGGTGGACTTGCCGGAGCCGGAGGCCCCCACCAGGGCGTACTTCTTCCCGGCCTGGAGGGTGCAGGAGAGGTGCCGGAGCACCGGGGCGTCCGGGTCGTAGCCGAAGCTCACGTCCCGCAGGACGATGCCCTCGTGGAGCTCCGGGGGGATGGGGTCCCCCGAGGCGGCAGCGTTCTCCTGGGTGATCTCCGCCAGCTTTTCGATGAGGCCCCGGGCGGCTCGGCGGGCGGCCAGCTGCTGGGGCACCTGCTGGACGGCGCTCATCAGGTAGTTGCACACCTGCACAAAAACGATGGTGGTGCCCAGGGTGACGCTGCCCCGGATGGCCAGGACCGCCCCAATGAAGAAGATGCCGAACTGCATGGTGGAGGCGAAAACGCCCCAATTCACCGCGCCCATGAGCCCCCGCCACCAGCGGCGCCGCCGCTTGAGGGTCTCCAGGTCGGCGTTGGCCCCATCGAACAGGGCGGCGGCCTGGGTCTCGGCCTTGAAGCTCTTGAGCACCGAGAAGCCCATGAGCAGGTCCTTGAGCCGGGCCACAAAGCGCTCGCTGCCGTCGCTGACGGCCTTTTCCCGCCGGGACAGCTCCGGGGCGAACAGCATGGTCCCCACCATGGGCAGCAGGCACAGCACCAGCGTGGCGGCGGTCATCACGGGGCTGTACCACAGCATGAACAGCAGGGTGCAGACAAACTGGATGCTGTAAAAGACGATATCGAAGAAACTGAGGAGATAGTTTTCCTCCAGCGAATTGACATCATTGGTGAGGACGGAGACATACCGGCCGGTGTTCTCTTTGGTGAAGGCCCGGATGCTCTTTTGGGAGAGCTTGCGGAAGGCCAGGGTCTTGTACTGCCGGAGCCCCCGGTGGACGAACAGGGAGGTGGTCCGGCTCTTGACGGTGCAGATCAGCGTCTCTCCCGCGGCGACCGCGATCATGTACCAGACCAGATGGAACAGACCTGCCAGATCCCCGGCGGCCACCAGATCCAGCACCCGGCCCAGCAGCCACGAGAGGCCCAGATTGACCGGGATCTCCAGCAGGGAGAAACAGATCCCCACCGCGAAGCACAGGCGGTTCTTCTCATAAAACGACCGGGTGTATTCCCGGACGGCGGGGGCGGGCTTTGACTTTTTCACAGCGATCATCCTTTCCCGGCTCGTTGCAGGAGCCTGGGGATAGGATACCGCCGGGGCGGGCACAAAATCAAGCAACCGTTGGGTGAACCGGGTAGACGGTCCGTTGACCGGTCCAACCGTCCGTTGTGCGGGTCAATGGGGCTGCGGCGTATCCCGCAGGATCGGCTTCTTGCGGTCTCCCCAGTTCAGGCCGTACCACACGAAAGGGTCCGCCAGGATCCGGGCCAGATAGAGAAAGGGGACCAGAAAGGGGTCCTTGTGGATGATATACACGCTGCCGGAGCCGTTGTCGTTTTCCACCTCCAGCTTGGCCAGCAGATGGGCCTGTGCCAGGATGTCACAGTCCTTTTCCACCGTCTCTACCGGGAGGCCCATGCGCTTGGCCATCGCCCCGGGGGTGTAATAGGTGTTTTTCAGCCCCGCCATGGTCTCCAAGAGCTCCAGCGCCCCGGGCCGCGCCAAAACGGAAAAGAACCGCCGGTAGTCGTCGTTTTCCGCAAAGTGGGCGGCATAGCCGTCACTGGGCTCCGGCAGCACTGCGGCAAAGGAGAAGTCCTCCGCGAAGATCCCCAGCAGCAGCCCTTCGTCCAGCAGGCACTGGCTGGGCATGATGGCCCTCCCGCCCTTGGGCATCTCCGGCTCGCTGGACTTCAAGTAGCTGATGTCCACCAGGTTGTCGGAAAAGCTCACCGTCTGCAAGCTCTTGAAAATGATCCGGCACAGCCGGTCCAGCCGTTCGCCCCGCGGCAGGCTGCCCAGCCACTCCGCAGTGGTCTGCTCCATGTCCGCCCGGGGGCCGTCTCCCCGGCCGAAGAGGGCGTCGATGGTCACCCCCAGGCGGTCCGCCAGGGCGGGCAGCAGGGCGATGTCCGGGGCGCCGCCGTTTTCCCACCGGGACACCGCCTGGGTGCTGACCCCCACGGCCCGGCCCAGGTCCTCCTGGGTGAGCCCCGCCGCCCGGCGGAATTTGCCGATCTGTTCTCCCAAACGCGCGATGTCCATGGAATTGCCTCCCAAACTCAAGTCTCCCTTGTATTGTACCTCAAACGCCGCTTGAATGCAAGGCCGGCGGGCGGGAGAAAAATCAAGGGAGGCTGGAGTTTTTGGGGTGGGGTCCGGCGATCTTCCAACGAAAAGGCCCCGAACACCCTTGCAGGGCATTCGGGACCTTTTGTCAGATCAGCACGATTTAGAACCCTGGGCCTTCTTAGGGGGTGTTCTGAACCCTTAATGTTTTAACATTGATCAG
>CANRPD010000059.1 GCA_947632385.1 uncultured Clostridia bacterium
GGTTCGGAATAGTGTAGTGCTGGCGGTCTATCTCTTGTTTTCGGTTGCTTGCTTCCTTACCGTACATGAGCATTGGATCGGGGTCTTACGCGGAAGAGTGACCCATTGGCCTCTGTCTCCTGACCATCTCCCCAAACTTCCTCCTCCCCCCTTGCGCATGGCTCAGAGGTCCGTTATAATAATCTCGGTGCTTTGTATTTGCCCGACAGGAGCTCCGAACGGACCCGCTTCAGCCCGTGTCGCCGGACCCAGTGCCCCCGCTGCACCCGGATCCCGGTTCGGCTCCCCGATGACAACAGAAAGGATGATCGCTTTGGAACCCATCAAGATCGGATTTGCCCCGACCCGGCGGAGCATCTTCAGCGCGCCGGACACCCGAAAATACCGCGGACTCACCGCCGACCGCCTGCGGGAGCTGGGCATCGACTTCGTGGATATCGACGATATCAACGAAGAGGGCCTGCTGTATGACGAGACCGACCGGCTCAAGATCCTGGAAAAATTTCGGGCCGCAGGGGTGGACGGCCTGTTCCTGCCCCACTGCAATTTCGGCACGGAGTACGTCTGTGCGCGGCTGGCCAAGGACCTGCAGGTCCCGGTGCTGCTCTGGGGGCCGCTGGATGAGCGCCCGGAGCCGGACGGCACCCGCCTCCGGGACACCCAATGTGGGCTGTTTGCCACGGGCAAGGTGCTGCGGCGGTTCCGCGTGCCGTTCACCTACCTGACGAACTGCCGCTTGAACGACCCGGTCTTCGCACGGGGATTGCGGGATTTCCTCGCGGTGTGCCGGGTGGTGAAGACATTCCGCAACATCCGCATCCTGCAGATCGGCCCCCGCCCGTTCGATTTCTGGTCCACGATGTGCAACGAGGGCGAGCTGCTGGAGCGCTTCCACGTGGAGCTTTCGCCCATCCCGCTGCCGGAGCTGACCGCAGAGGTCCAACAGGCCATCGCGGAGGGCGGCGACGTGCAGCAGACCATCGCCTACTGCCGGGCCAACATGGAGATCCGCATCACCGACGAACAGCTCACCAACGTCGCAGGGCTGGCCGTGGCGATGGAGCGCCTCATCCGCAAGTACCACTGCAACGCCGGGGCGATCCAGTGCTGGAACGCCCTCCAGGGCGAGCTGGGGATCATGCCCTGCGCGGCCAACGCCCTCCTCAACGAAAAGGGCATCCCCATCGTCTGCGAGACGGACATCCACGGGGCCATCACGGCGCTGCTGGTGGAGGCCGCCGCCAACGACGGCACCCGCAGCTTCTTTGCCGACTGGACCATCCGCCACCCAGACCTTGCAAATGGCGAGCTCCTGCAGCACTGCGGCCCGTGGCCCCTGTCCGTGGCCGGGTGCAAGCCCTGCATCACCTATCCTCTCGCCTTCGATTACCCCGGGGCCATCACCGCCGAGGCCAAGCACGGCGACCTCACCCTGGCCCGGTTCGACGGCGACAACGGCGAATATTCCCTGCTGCTGGGCAACGCCAAGGGCGTGGACGGCCCCAAGGGCATGGGCACCTACCTCTGGGTGGAAGTGGAAAACATCAAGCGCCTGGAGGCCAAGCTCGTGGAAGGGCCCTACATCCACCACTGCGTCGGCATCCACAAGGACGTGGTCCCGGTGCTCTACGAGGCCTGCAAGTACATCGGCGTGCAGCCTGACCTCTACGACCCCATCGAGGAACAGGTCAAAGCCTACCTTCGCGGCGAGTAGTTGCGAACCTTTTCTGGAAGAAAAGGTTCGACCAAAAGACTTTTGCGTCGCGGGGTCACGTGTGGGTATGGAACATGTGGCCCCCGCGCCGGACGTTGGGCGCTTTTCTGCCCAAAAGCGCCACCTAGGAGGATGGAACTTGAACGCAAAAGAACTGGAAATTTTGAGCTGGAAGCTCCGGCAGGATGTGCTGGACATCATCCAGGCGGGGGGCGGGGGGCACATCGGCGGCGACATGAGCCTGCTGAACACCCTGCTGGTGCTCTATGCGAACCACCTGCGCATCTCGCCCCAAACGGCAGACGACCCCGACCGGGACCGGTTCGTCCTCTCCAAGGGGCATTCCATGGAGGCCTACTACGCGGTGCTCTGCCAGATGGGCTTTCTCGACCTCGCGGACGTGAAGGCGCGGTTCTCGCAATTCGGCTCCCCGTACATCGGCCACCCCAACAACCGCCTCCCCGGCATCGAGATGAACTCCGGCTCCCTGGGCCACGGGCTGCCGGTGTGCGTGGGGATGGCTCTGGCCGGGAAGCGCAGCGGGAAACCCTACCGCGTCTACACCGTGATGGGGGATGGCGAGCTGGCGGAGGGCTCCGTCTGGGAGGGCGCCATGGCCGCCTCCCACTTCGGCCTCGATAACCTCTGCGCCGTGGTGGACCGCAACGGCCTGCAGATCTCCGGCCCCACGGAACAGGTCATGTCCCACGAGCCCCTGGCCGACCGCTTTCGCAGCTTCGGCTGGCACGTGCTGGAGATCGACGGCGACCGCATCCCCGCCCTGGATGAAGCGTTTTCCAAGGCCCAGTCGCTGCGGGAGAAGCCCACGGTGATCCTGGCCCACACCACGAAGGGCTACGGCAGCCCCCTCATGGAAAACAAGGCCGATTGGCACCATCACCTGCCCACGGCGGCGGAATTTGAGGAGATCCGGGCCGATTTTGCGGCACGAAAGGAGGCGGCGGAGCGTGGAGAATAACATCCCCAACCGGGCGGCCATCTGCCAAACGCTGATGGAACACGCACAGACCGACCCGGACATTTTTGTCCTCTGCAGCGACAGCCGGGGCAGCGCGGGCCTCGCCCCCTTCGCGGAGGCGTTCCCTCAGCAGTTTGTGGAGCTGGGCATCGCCGAGCAGGACCTGGTCTCGGTGGCAGCGGGCCTGGCCAGCTGCGGGAAAAAGGTCTTTGCGGCGTCGCCCGCGTGCTTTCTCTCGACGCGCAGCTATGAGCAGGCCAAGATCGACGTGGCCTATTCCGACACCAACGTCACCCTCATCGGCATCTCCGGGGGCGTTTCCTACGGCGCCCTGGGCATGAGCCACCATTCCGCCCAGGACATCGCGGCGATGGCGGCGCTGCCCAACATGCGGGTGTATCTCCCCAGCGACCGCCACCAGACGAAACAGCTCATCGAGGCGCTGCTGCAGGACCGCAAACCCGCCTACGTCCGGGTGGGGAGGAACCCCGTTGCGGACCTCTATTCCGCCGAAAACACGCCCTTCGTGCTGGATCAGGCCGTCTGGCTGCGGGGCAAAGGGGAGAAGACCCACGTGGCTCTCATCGCCTGCGGTGAAACGGTGCAGCCTGCCTGCGCCGCCGCCGACCTGCTGGCGGCGGAGGGCATCCGTGCCAGCGTCCTGGACATGTACTGCGTCAAGCCCCTGGACCGGGCCGCGGTGCTGGCCGCCGCCCAAAACGCCCAGGCCGTGGTCACGGTGGAGGAGCATTCGCCCTTTGGCGGGCTGGGCGCCCTGGTGGCCCAGACGGTCTCGGCCCACTGTCCCCGGAAAGTGATCAATCGGGCGCTGCCGGATGCGCCGGTCATCACCGGCACCTCGGCGGAGGTGTTCCGGTACTACGGGCTGGACGCCGCCGGCATCGTGCAGGCCGCAAAGGAGGCGATCGGATGCCGTACATCCTGAGCATCGACCAGAGCACCCAGGGCACGAAGGCGCTGCTGCTGGACGAGACCGGCCGGCTGGTGGCCCGGAAGGACCGCTCCCATGCCCAGAAGATCGACCGAAACGGCTGGGTCTCCCACGACCCCATGGAGATCTACCGCAACACCCTGGCGGTGGCCCGGGGGGTGGTGGAGGCGACCGGCGTGGGTCCCGGGGAGATCGTAGCCCTGGGCATTTCCAACCAGCGGGAGACCTCCCTCCTCTGGGACCGGAAGACCGGCCTGCCCCTGGCCGATGCGGTGGTCTGGCAGTGCTCCCGGGCGGCGGCCATCTGCGCGGGGCTCTCCGATCACGCCGCCGTCATTCAGGCCAAGACCGGCCTCCCCCTTTCGCCCTATTTTCCGGCGGGAAAATGGGCGTGGCTGCTGCAAAACACCCCCGGCCTGTCGGGGAAAGACCTCTGCGCCGGCACCGTGGACGCCTGGCTGGTTTTCAAGCTCACCGGCGGCAAGCAGCTGAAAACGGACTATTCCAACGCCTCCCGGACCCAGCTGTTTGATCTCCGGACCCTCCGGTGGGACGAGGAGCTGTGCGCGCTGTTCGGCGTGCCCCGGGACTGCTTGCCCCAGGTCACCATGAGCGACGGGGATTTCGGCGAGACGGACCTGGAGGGCTTTCTGCCCCGGCCCGTGCCCATCCGCGGCGTGCTGGGGGACTCCCACGCGGCGCTGTTCGGGCAGCACTGCGTGCAGCCCGGCATGGGCAAGGTGACCTACGGCACCGGTTCCTCCATCATGCTCCACGTAGGGGATGGCTTCGTGGAAAGCGGCGAGGTGGTGACCTCCCTGGCCTGGGGGCGCCGCGGGAAGGTCAGCTACGTGCTGGAAGGCAACATCAACTACACCGGCGCGGTGACCACCTGGATCGTGGACGACCTGCACCTGCTGGAGTCCCCCAAGGACGCCGGAACGGTCGCCCAGACCGCCGATCCGGAGGACGGGACCTATCTGGTCCCGGCGTTCACGGGGCTGGGCGCGCCGTACTGGAACAGCGAGGCCCGGGCCCTGTTCTGCGGCATGAGCCGCACCACCGGCCGGGCGGAGCTGGTGAAGGCGGCGGAGGAGTGCATCGCCTACCAGATCGCGGATGTGGTCCACGCCATGGGCCGGGCGGCCCCCGTGGGGCTCACCGAACTGCGGGCCGACGGCGGCCCCACCCGGGACCGGTACCTGATGCAGTTTCAAAGCGATGTGCTGGGCCTGCCCCTCTCCATCCCGGAAAACGAGGAGCTTTCCGGCATGGGGGCGGGGTACTGCGCCGGGATCGCGGCGGGGCTCTACCCGGAGGACATCGCGGCCCGCCTGGGCAGAAGCACCTTTGCCCCCCAGCGGGACGGCGATTGGGTGGAGCGGCACTACGGCGGCTGGAAACGGGCGGTGGCCATGCTCCTGGGCCCCAAAACCGCGCCGTAGGGAAGTCCTTTGCGGACAAGCCGGGAAAGTCCGCAGGCCGGGCCGGGGACTGCGCCCCGCCGAGACCCGTCGGCACGGCTTTCGTTTAGTCCCTGCGGAGCCCGACCCGGGCCCCGTGGGGGCGGTTTTCCGCTACTGGATGGCGGCAAGGATGCTCCAGGCCGCCTCCGGGCCGGCGGTGTCGGGGAAGACGGAAACGAAGCAGTTTCCGGCCGGACGATCCGTCGGCACCGTTTCGATTTTGCCCCTGCGGAGCCCGACCCGGGCCCCGTGGGGGCAGTTTTCCGCTACTGGGTGGCGGCAAGGATGCTCCAGGCCGCCTCCGGGCCGGCGGTGTCCGGGAAGACGGAAACGAAGCAGTTTCCGGCCGGACGATCTGCCGGGAAAGTCCGCGGGCCGGGGCCTGCGCCCCGCCGAGACCCGCCGGCACCGTTTTCGTTTAGCCCCTGCGAAGCCCGACCCAGGCCCCGTGGGGGCGTTTTTCCGCTACTGGATGGCGGCGAGGATGCTCCAGGCCGCCTCCGGGCCGGCGGTGTCCGGGAAGACGGAAACGAAGCAGTCGCCGGCCTGAAAATCGGCGGCTTCCGTCTCCTCCAGGGCCGAGAGGGGGACCTCCTCCCGGGAGGCGTAAACCACTCGGTCCGTGTCCGGGGGAAAGTTCATCACGCAGACGATCACCGTGTCCCCCAGCGAGGAAAGGTCGGGGGCGATGGCGCCGCCGTCGGCGGCACACTGTTGCTCCGGGAGCTCCCCGGTGATGTATTCCACCCGCAGCAGGTCGTACTCCACGCCGTTTTTCATGCTGGTCTGGTACAGGCTGCCCCGGCCGAAGTGGAACCCTTCCGGCAAGGTCTGGGGCAGGTGGGCCGCCAGAGGCTGGTCCCGGGCGTTTGCCTCGGTGAGGGGGGCGACCACCGCCGCCGCCACGTCCTGCTTTTCCTCCGTGGCGGGGAGCACCGCGACGCTGTAGAAAGCCGGGTCAGTGCTGCCCCCCCTTTCGCCGCCGCCGGTCTCCGGGACCGCAGCCGTCCGGCGGAAAAGGGCGAACAGGACCCCCGCCACCAGGCACAGGCAGGCGGCGAGAGACACCCACCGGACCCAGAGGAGGGGTTTGGGCGACCGCTGACCGGGGGCCGCTTCCTCGATGTATTTTTCGTCCACGGTTCCCAGGACTTCTAAGATCTGCTGTTCCTTCATCGGTCCATCCCTTCCTTTTCCAGGAAGCGTTTCAGCTCCCTTCTTGTGCGCAGCAGGGACATTTTCACCTTGCTCTCGCTGAGGCCGTAGTCCGCTGCAATCTCCGAAATGGGGCTGACGTACCAGTACCGCCGCATGAAGAGCTTTCGCTTCTCCTTGGACAGGGAAGCCAGAAAGCGGTTCAGGGCTTCCGTCAGCACCAGCTGGTCCAGGACCGGATCGGTCTGGTCCCGGGCGGGGAGGCACTCCTGCAGCTCGTCCAGGGCCAGCTGGACCTGCCCCCGGCCCCGTTTCTCCGCGTTGTAGCGCTCCCAGCGCTTCAGCGCCAGGTTGCGGGTGATGGTCCCCAGATACGCCGCCAGCCGGCCGGGACGCTGGTCCGGCAGGGTGTTCCAGGCGTTCAGGTAGGTATCGTTGACACATTCCTCGCTGTCTTCGGCGCTGTGCAAAATGTGGTAGGCGATGGAGTAGCAGTACCGCCCGTATTTGTCCGCCGTTTCGGAGATGGCCTTCTCCGAACGCGCCCAATACAGCTCGATGATCTGATGATCTTCCATGGATCCTCCTTTCCCATTGTGTTCGGGCCCTTCACTTTGATAGACCGGAAAACGGCCCCCTGCGTCACCTGTTTTTGCAAAAAAACAGGAATTTTTGAACTGAACCAGTAAAAACGGACAGTAGACAAAAAGCCCCCTATGTAGGAAAATAACTACATAGGGGGTAAAG
>CANRPD010000060.1 GCA_947632385.1 uncultured Clostridia bacterium
AGCTTTACCCCCTATGTAGTTATTTTCCTACATAGGGGGCTTTTTGTCTACTGTCCGTTTTTACTGGTTCAGTTCAGAATAAACGGCTTTCGTCAAATGGTCGTTATGTAGTTTTGAAAGAGGAACAGCTTATAAACTATATTCCGTTGTGTCAGATTCGGTCAAATCAGCTCATCCCCATCAAATCATTTTTGGGAAAAATCAAGCGGAGGGGCAAGCACGGAAATCTATCAGAAAACGCCCTGATTTGTGCCCTCGTGTTATCCTATTTTTTAACAGAAACGAGGTCAAAAAAGGCCTGTTATCCTATTATTAACACCGAGAAACAGGGTCAAATTCGTTCAAATCCTGCAAAAATCAGAGAAACTAAATCAGCGGGAAAGGTTATAGAAAAACCCCGGAAATGGCGTATTTCCGGGGTTTTTGAGCTGTTTTGATTGAATTTCTCCGCTCTGTTAACGCTTGCTGAACTGGGGCGCGCGACGGGCGGCTTTGAGGCCGTACTTCTTCCGTTCCTTCATTCTGGGGTCGCGGGTCAGGAACCCGGCCTTCTTCAGCAGGGGACGGAGGTTCTCGCTGTCATACTGCAGCAAAGCTCTGGCCACGCCGTGGCGGATGGCGCCGGCCTGGCCGGAGACGCCGCCGCCGGCCACGCGGCAGACGATGTCGAACTTGCCCTCGGTCTCGGTGAGGACCAGGGGCTGCCGCACGATATACTTCAGGGTATCCAGGCCGAAGTATTCGTCGATGTCACGGTCGTTGATGGTCACCTTGCCGGTGCCCTGATAGATACGCACTCTGGCGACGGAGCTCTTGCGCCGTCCGGTCCCGTAGAAATAAGGTGCAGTCTCGTACATAGTTTAGGTCCTCCTCTTAAAGATTCCAGGCGTCGGGCTTCTGGGCGGCGTGCTTGTGCTCCGCTCCGGCATAGACCCGCAGTCTGCCCAGGGCAGCGCGCCCGATGACGGTGGAGGGGATCATGCCCTTGACGGCCAGACTCATGGCCATCTCCGGCTTGGTCTTCATCAGGGTGTCATACCGCACGGCCTTCAGGTGGCCGATGTACCCGGTGTGATGGTAGTAATACTTCTTGGTGAGCTTGTTGCCGGTGAGCACGGCGTCCTTGCAGTTGATGATGATCACGTGGTCGCCGCAGTCCACATGGGGGGCGAAATCCACCTTGTGCTTGCCGCGCAGCAGCACGGCGGCCTGGGCAGCCACGCGGCCCAGGGGCTTGCCCGCCGCGTCGATGACATACCACTTGCGCTGGACCTGCCCGGCCTTGGGCATTGTAGTTGACATAGCTTCTAACCTCCAACGAATTTTGTTCACCCCTCGCGGGGATTTCTCCAAACCGAGCGCCCTTTTTTGGGCGCTTTCAAAGGATACCACACCGCTCTCCCGTTGTCAACACCTTTTCCCGATTTTTTCAATTGGCCTCCGGCAAACCTCCCGTTTTCTCCTCCATTTGCCCATTTTCCTCCCGCATGCTCCTTTCCTATTTTTTCTTTCGGGTTTCGCCCCGTTTTTCCCGGTCCGCCGGCCTTTTTCGCCTGGGCCGCAACATCTGGTCCCCTTTCCCGCCGCTCGGGGCTCCAAGGTACCACATCTGGTTTTTTCGGGAAAAACTCAAAAAATTTCAAAAAACCTCTTGCATTTTCCGAAGAACCGGGGTATAATAATCACGCTGTCTGAGGGCAGCACAGTTGGTGTTGATTACGACGAGGGTCCACCCGTTCCCATCCCGAACACGGAAGTTAAGCTCGCTCGTGCCGAAGATACTTGGCTGGTGACGGCCCGGGAAAATAGGTTTTCGCCAACACTTGAAACAAGTCACCCAATCGGGTGGCTTGTTTTGTTTTGCACGGCTTTTCCCCCGGCCGCAGCTGCCTGCCAGCCGCCGGCCGGGCCGCCGCACCGCCGGGGCCCCAGGGCCCCGGCGCTTTTTGCTGCGCAAAAAGAGCCCGCCGCGTTCCAGCGGCGGGCTGCGCGGCAGCCCGGATCCCGGATCCCCAAACACCCGAAAAAAGAACATGTTTCACGTGAAACATCTTCGATTTTTCCCGGAATTCCGGGCAAAACCGGCCCTCATTTATTGGGAATTTTTGTTTGGCCTGGGCTTGCGCAGGGTGAACGCCTCCGGCTGAGACCGGCACATCCAGTGCTTCATCAGGCACACCCCGGAGGCCAGGGTCACCCCCAAGCCCACCGCAGGCTGCCGGGCCCACAGGGTCCAGCACCAGACCGCCGGCAGAAAGCAGGCAAAGGTCGCCCGGCAGCGCCGCCAGCCCGAGGGGAACCGGGCAAACCCAAAGACGATGTAGCAGATCACCAGGCACCACACCACCGGCGACACCGGCATCAGGCCGATGAGCACGCCGAACACCGTGGCGATGCACTTCCCCCCGCGAAAGTGGAGGAACACCGAAAAGCCGTGGCCCAACACCGGCGCGGCCACCACCGCCGCCAGCCACGGGCTGTGCGCCGGCAGCAGGTGGACCCCCACCAGCACCGGGATCGCCCCTTTGGCCAGGTCACAGGTCAGGCAGAGGCTGCCCATCCACCGGCCGCAGGCCTGGAACACATTGGTGGCGCCGGGGTTGCCGTCCCCCCGGCGGGTCACATCCACCCCCATCCAAAGCAGGGGCAGCCACCGGCAAAAGGGGATGCTCCCCAAAAAATATCCGCAAACGGTCAAAAACAGGCCCATACCGCCCATTCGATCACCTCATTCCGTACACGAGTATACCACGATCCGACTCCGTTTGCAAGGTGCAGTTCCCCCGAGGCAGGGAGGAGGCCGCCGGCCCCGCCCCGCCCGGGCGCAGCCCGGCTGCCTCCCTGCGGGAGGCGCCCGGCCCCCTTTGGGGGCCGGGCAGCGGGGCGGGCCCCCAAACCCACCGCCTGCCTGCCCCGGGCAAAAAAAGAGCCCCGGCAGTGCCGGAGCTCCGAAGCTCAGAAGTGGGAGGCCAGGTCGTTGATCAGGTCCTCGTTGCGGGTCATGGAGATGTTGTTCACGAACAGCACGTCCTTGGCCCCGGTGTCCCGGGCCAGCTGGACCAGGTCCCCGGTGTAGTACCGGTAGTCGATGACGTAGACGTTCTGATAGTGGTTGGTGAGGAAGGGCACGAAGACGTTGCCGAAGGACTCCTTGAGCACGATGCAGGCCGAGCCGTCGTTGATGGCGCTGTTGGTGACCTTTTCATAGGGCTGGTCCCCGGCGGAGAAGATCAGGTACAGGTTCTCCGTGTCATAGGTGTCGCCGTCGGCGATCAGCGGCCAGGGATAGGTGTTGCCGTCCCGGTCGGTGTACTCCATGGAGACCGTCTCCGGGGGATAGTAGGCCTCCACGGTGTCGGGGTTGGCGGCCATGGCGTCGTTGGGGCTGTCGTTGTAGAAGCTGCCCAGGAACCCCGGGAAGCTGCGCTTTTCCAGGCTGTCCAGCGAGACGGGGGTGAAGCCCTTGGCCTTGCAGTACTCCACATAGCCGTAGTAGGCCCCCAGCTGGGTCCAGTGGTGGTCGGTGCGGAAGTAGATGTACTCGTTGTTGTGGAGCTTCAGCGCGTCGAACAGGGGCACGTTCACCACGCTGGGGTTGTTGTAGGTGATGGACTCCATCATGTAGTCGATGGCCTTGTCCTGGTTGGAGCTGTTGATCTCATTCTCCACGATGAAGTTTTCCGGCAGGGTGATGTCCATGCTGGTGGGGATGATGAGGTCGTACACCGTGGCCACGCCCTGGAAATCGGTGCCCGCGTCGCAGATGGTGGAGATGTACTGCTGGGCGTAGCTCTCCACAAAGTTGTAGTATTCAAAGCCGGTGTCGCCCACCTTTAACAGGGCGCCCAGCTGCTCCGCAGCGCCCTGGGGTACGTTCTCCGGCGGGGGCGTGCCCTGGGTGACGGGGGCCGCCGAGGACGGAGCCGATGCCGGATCGCCGGCGGGGTCCCCGGAAACGGGCGCCCCGGACGAGCCGGAAACCTCCGACCCTGCGGAAGAGGTCTGTTTGTCCGTCTTGTCGGGCTGCTTGCCGTGGCCGGCCACGGCCCAGATCACCACGCCCACCACCACGGCCAGCACCACCACGGCCACCAGGATGAAAAAGGCAGGCGGGCCGGTCTTTTTGCGGCGGGTGTGCCCGGCGTGGCCGTAGCTCACCTGGGCGTAGCGCCGGTTGGCGGTGACGTTTCTGCGCTGAATGTACTCTCTCTGTCTGTCCATCGGTTCAGGACCCCCTCTTTTTGTATACAATTATAATATAGGAAAGCCGGTCAGTGCGCCTTGAAGGGCGCATCGGGGATGTCGTCTCCCGTGCCCAGCTCTCCGTGGACCTCCACGGTCTTGACCCCGTACAGCGAGCGCACCCAGCGGTCGATCCCCATCAGGCTGTCCCGGCCGGGGAAGGTGTCGGCGAACCAGTCGTCGATGCCCCGGAAATAGTCCCCGTGAAACAGCGCGGACACGGAGAATTTCGGGAAGGCGGTGAGGTCCCGGCGCTCCCGCACCGAGGTGGTGGGCCGCAGCCCGGGGAGCACGGAGACGACCCCCAGGCAGGCCAGGGCCAGGAAAAACAGGAACGCTTTCAGGCGGGCTCCGGGACGGATCCGGGGCTTGCGGGCGTGACGCATGGGGCTCCCTCCTTAAAACTGGGTGTACAAAAAGGCGTTGTAGGCGCTGCCCACCAGGTGGCTGACGGAGAACAGCAGGCCCGCCAGGGGCAGCACCACCTCCAGGACGGTGGCGGCCGCCACCGCGCCGGGGCGCTGGGAATCGCACAGGCGGTGGTACAGGCCCCGCACCAGGGGGGTGCAGGCCACCACGGCCACGATGAGGAAAAACACGTGATTCAGGAGCTGGTTGGTGGCCTCAAAATTGGTGAAGGGGTTGCCGTTGAGGCCGAACATGCCCTTCAGCGCCGCCCAGCCCTGGGCAAAGTCCCGGAAATAGAACAGGACCCAGCCGAAAAAGACCACGGTGAGGGTGTACAGCCGGCCCAGGGCCGCAGGCAGGCGGCCCAGCCCCGGCAGCAGGAACTTCTCCACCGCCAGGAACACAAAGTAGTACAGGCCCCACAGGATGAAATTCCAGTCGGCACCGTGCCACATGCCCGTGAGCAGCCACACGATGAACAGGTTCAGCGCCTGCCGGGGCTTGCCCTTGCGGTTGCCCCCCAGGGGGATATAGACGTAATCCCGGAAAAAGCTGGAGAGGGAGATGTGCCACCGCCGCCAGAACTCCGTGACGGAGCGGGACAGATAGGGATAGTCGAAGTTCTCCCGGTACCGGAAGCCCACCATCTGGCCCATGCCGATGGCCATGTCGGAATAGGCGGAAAAATCCAGATAGATCTGGAGCATATAGGCGAAGCAGCCCAGCCAGATGGCCAGGGCGGGGGCGCTCTGCAGCCGGGCCAGGTTGGCGGCCCGGTTCTCCAGCAGGCCGTCTCCCACGGTCATCTTGGCGATCTCCCCACAGACGTTGGCCAGCAGGACCTTTTTGGCCAGGCCGGAGACGAACCGGTTGATGCCGTTGCGGCGGTCCTCGGTGGAGACGTGGCGGGCGAGGATCTGCTCGGAGATGTCTTTATACCGGACGATGGGCCCGGCGATGCACTGGTGGAACAGGCACACGTACAGCAGCAGCCGGCGGAACACCGGCTGGGCCGGGACCTCCCCCCGATAGACATCCACCAGATAGGACAGCAGCTGGAAGGTGTAGAAGGAGATGCCGATGGGCAGGGCGATCTGGGGGACCAGCTTGGGCAGGCCGAACCAGTCGTGGAAATTGCGGGCCATGAAGGTGCCGTATTTGAAGAAGAACAGCAGGCCCAGGTCGATGGCGCAGGCCAGGAACAAAAAGGCCTTGGCCTTGGGGGTGCCCCGGTGGCGCTGGATGTGCTGGGACAGGAACCAGTCCGCCCAGGCCATCAGCAGCAGGATGACGATGTAAAACGGCTCGCCCCAGGCATAAAACACCAGAGAGAAGAGGATGAGGACGGTGTTCTTGGTCTCGATATCCTTGGCCAGGGCATACACCAGCATGTGCAGCGAAAAGAAGACGCACAAAAAGACCAGTGACGCAAAGACCATCCCGGACCCTCCTTTTCCCCGATCTGTGTCAAAAGCTTATCAGATAAGATTGTACGCCTTCTGTACAATTATGTCAAGTCCTTCCGGGGGCAAATTCCCCGGGAAGGGGTGGTTTTTCCGGGGGAGCTGCCCGCCGCAGGGAAGGCACCCAAAACAAAACAAGCCACCCGATTGGGTGACTTGTTTCAAGTGTTGGCGAAAACCTATTTTCCCGGGCCGTCACCAGCCAAGTATCTTCGGCACGAACGAGCTTAACTTCCGTGTTCGGGATGGGAACGGGTGGACCCTCGTCGTAATCAACACCAACTATTCAGGGCACAATACCCTAAAAACTGAATAAAGCGGGGGATGCAGAAGGGAAAAGGGAGGTGGGTTTATGCAAAGAGGAGCAAGAACTCAAGTTTATCAGAAAACCAAAGGTCAAGCCCTCGGCCTAT
>CANRPD010000061.1 GCA_947632385.1 uncultured Clostridia bacterium
CAGAGCGATAAATCAAAATATCACGTCTCACAAGCAATGAGGCTTTGGATGGGAGACGAAACCAAGGTGAAAAGATGATTGAACGCATAAGAGATAAATTGGTGCATGTTTGGCATTTTACCTCATCACAATCTCAAAATGGGTGCATCATCTATTTTTCTCACCCATCTATAATGTAAAATTGGTGCTGCCGTGAAAAATCTGCACGGCCCACTTTTGCGCCTCCATAGTGACGTGCAAACACAAAACTGGGAAAGTCTTGCACTAATCGGCGGGCTTTCCCAGTTTTTGAAATTCAGGGTCTGAAAAGTATGAAACGAATCACAAGAACTCGTTTCAAACAACCATACAGGATAATAACAGAAGGCCGCCCTTGCGAGCGGCCTTCTTACCGTTGAAAAAAACTCATACCCAGCGGGCAGAGGTCATCTTGTCTTCGAACGTGATCGAACGCTTGAGCACATCGCAAGCCTTCACAAGGCCCTCGTTCTTGCTCATGAGGCTGTCCTCATGCTCGATCGACAGGACATAGTCATAGCCTACCAGACGGAGATTCGAGACAAAATCCTTCCAGAAGGACTCGTCGTGGCCATAGCCGATGCTGCGGAAGATCCAAGACCGATGGATCTCGTCCGTATAGGGGCGGGTGTCCAAATTGCCATCCACGGGAGAAACGACCGGATCGATCTTCGTATCTTTTGCATGGACGTGGAAGATCGCCTCACCGCCGAGCTCACGGATCACTTTGATGGGATCCATACCCTGCCAGATCAAGTGGCTGGGATCCAGATTGGCACCGATCTCCGGCCCCACTGCAGCGCGCAGCTTCTTCAGTGTGTATGTGTTGTATACGCAGAAGCCCTGATGCATCTCAAGCGCGATCTTGTTCACGCCGTGGGCCTTTGCGAAAGCAACAAAGTCCTTCCAATAAGGGATCAGGACCTCATTCCACTGCCAATCCAAAACCTCCAGATAATCGTTCGGCCAAGCGCAGACGACCCAGTTGGGATTTTTGCTCTCTGGGCAGTCGCCCGGGCAGCCAGAGAAGCAGTTGATCTGGTGGATGCCCAGCTTTTCGGCCATCAGGATCGCATCGTGCATATCGTTGTCAAACTGCTTGGCGATTGCTTTGTTGGGGTGGATCGGATTGCCATGGCAGCTCAAGGCGCTGATCTCCAGGCCGGACTCCGCAATGGTCTCCACGAACTCTTTGAACTTGGCTTCATCATGCAGCAGCACACCGGGATCGCAGTGATCTTTTCCCGGATACCCGCCGCAGCCGATCTCCACCATTTGTGCGCCTAGAGACTTAAAGTAGGCCAGCGCTTCTTTCAGAGGCACTTCGCCGATGACATTGGTAAGTACGCCCAGTTTCATACAGCAACACTCCTTTAGTTTTTTGTTTGGCCGTGTCGAAAAAATCTAAAATGTTCTCAGCCGGCCAAACGACTTTGTCTATATTATATAGACCGCGGCCCGAAAAAGCAATCCTATCTTGCAAAAAAGTTTGCAGAATTGCCTCTGCCAGACTTTCCTTTTGGAACGGCACGGCGTATAATGAGCGTGAGGATATCTTTAGGGGGTCATTGGATGGGCAATTCAACCCAATATAAAGGCACGCGGCTGGCTTGTTACCGGGGATACATCGTTCAGGGCATCGTCAACAACCTGAGTCCACTGTTCTTTGTGATCTTTCAACAGGAGTTTGGCATCTCCTACGGCATGATCTCCTCGCTGATCCTGTTTAATTTCGTCACGCAGATCGTGGTGGACGTTTTGTGTGTGCAATGGGTCGACCGGATCGGCTACCGGAAAGTGACCGTTGCGGCCCACCTATGTGCTGTGGTCGGTTTGGTGGGACTGGGCATCTTTCCAAAGGTCTTCCCCATTCCTTTCATCGGTTTGGCTTTGGCAACTCTGATCAGTGCTGTGGGCGGCGGAATTATTGAAGTGGTGATCAGCCCGATCATTGACTCCCTGCCCTCGGATGCCAAAGCTGCCGGGATGAGCTTATTGCACTCGTTTTATTGCTGGGGGCAGGTGGGGGTCGTGCTCATCACCACGCTGCTGGTGCGGTTATTGGGAGCCTCTCTGTGGTGGGTGCTGCCGTTCCTCTGGGCAATACTGCCGGCCTACAATGCCTGTAAATTTCTACACGTTCCCCTGATCCCGCCTGTATCTGTCGAGGAAAAAACGCCCTTGCGGACCCTGTGGAGGTCCAAGGTCTTTCTGCTGGCCATGATCATGATGCTGTGCGCCGGAGCATCGGAGCTTTCCATGAGTCAGTGGAGCTCTCTGTTTGCAGAAAAGGCCTTGGGGGTACCCAAGGTACTGGGAGACCTGCTGGGTCCCTGCCTCTTTGCGGTCTTGATGGGCATTGGCCGCACCGTATATGGCGTATGGGGGGATCGAATGGACTTGCAGAAGGCGTTGCTGCTGACCTCCTGCCTGTGCGTTCTCTGCTACGTGGGAGCAGCGGCGTTTATGATCCCGGTCCTCTCCCTTTGCTGCTGTTCTTTATGCGGCTTTTCCATCAGCCTGATGTGGCCGGGCGTACTCAGCCGTACATCGGAGGCCTTTCCTCGCGGCGGCACCTCTATGTTCGGGGTACTGGCCGTTTGCGGAGACATCGGATGTTCTCTGGGACCAGCAGTAACGGGTGCTGTCAGCGATCTCACTACACGGGTTGGTTTGGCAGATCAGGCCGGGCTGCGGGCAGGGATGCTCTGTGCCGTGTTCTTTCCGGTTTGTATGATCGTGGCACTTCTCCTGTTTGAACGCCTGAAAAGTGCCAAGTGATTTGCCACTATACGGGGATCGTCGATTGGTTTGACGGTCCGTATGCAAACGAACTCCCCACCGAAGTGGGGAGTTCGTTCATTTTGTTCGGATGGATTCCATCAGACCGCCTGCATGGATGATCTTTTGAATAAAGGGCGGGAAGGGCTGTGCCTGAAAAACTTGTCCAGTGGTCTTGTCGGTGATCACACCGGAATCAAAATCGACGCTCACCTGATCCCCTGCCGCAATTTTCTCCGCAGCCTCAGGGCATTCCAGGATGGGCAGACCGATATTGATGGAATTGCGGTAGAAGATCCGTGCGAAGGTGGATGCGATCACACAAGACACCCCGCTGGCTTTCAGCGCAATGGGCGCATGTTCCCGTGAGGAACCGCATCCAAAATTTTTCAAGGCCACCACAATATCGCCGGGCTGTACGTTCTTCACAAAATCCGGATCGATATCTTCCATGCAGTGAGCGGCCAGCTCTTGATGGGAAGTCGTGTTCAAATAACGGGCAGGGATAATGACGTCTGTATTCACATCGTCCCCGTATTTATGTACAAATCCCAAGGCATTCATTTTGTGATGCTCCTCTCATTCCAATGTGGCAGGATCGGTCAAATGTCCCGTGATGGCGCTGGCAGCTGCCACGGCCGGTGATGCCAGGACAACTTCCGATTTCGGATGGCCCATACGGCCCACAAAATTCCGATTGGTCGTGGAAACGGCTCGCTCGCCCTCGGCAAGAATGCCCATGTAGCCACCCAGGCACGGGCCGCAAGTTGGGGTACTGAAGACGGCTCCTGCCTCGATGAAGATCTCAGCCAACCCTTCACGGATGCACTGGAGATACACCGCTTGCGTCGCAGGGATCACGATGCAGCGCACATTCCGTGCAACTTTCTTCCCTTTTAAGATACCGGCAGCGACCCGCATATCGGAGATCCGGCCGTTTGTACAGGAGCCGATCACGCTCTGGTCGATGGCCACATCGGTGACCTCTTCGATCTGTCTGGTGTTTTCCGGAAGCTGCGGCATCGATACGGTCGGGCGTAGAGCAGCCAGATCGATCTCCACCGTGCGCGTATAGGCAGCGTCGGGATCGGCTTCAAACACCTGGATCTCTCCATTGTACCGATCCTTGCAATAGGCGATCGTCTTGTCATCCACCGGGAAGATGCCGTTCTTCGCGCCTGCTTCGATCGCCATATTGGCGATCGTAAAACGGTCATCCATCGAGAGGTGGGCAATGCCGTCTCCGGTAAACTCCAAGGACTGATACAGCGCCCCATCCACACCGATCCTGCCGATCAGGTGCAGAATGACGTCCTTCCCACTGACAAACCCCGTCGGCCGATTCTTGAGCACCACGCGAATGGCGGAAGGTACTTTAAACCAGGCTTTTCCGGTGATCATCCCAGCGGCCATGTCCGTGGAACCCACACCGGTGGAGAACGCGCCCAGTGCCCCGTATGTACAGGTGTGAGAATCCGCGCCGATGACCACATCGCCGGGCCCGACCAACCCTTTTTCCGGCAGCAGCGCATGCTCGATCCCCATCGTACCGACATCAAAGAAGTTCACAATGTCGTATTGATTTGCAAAGCGTCTGGTTTGTTTGCTCTGTTCTGCCGCTTTGATGTCCTTATTGGGTACAAAGTGATCCAGGACCAACGTGATCTTTTCGTTGTTAAACACGGCGTTTGCCCCGGCTTTTTCAAATTCGTTGATGGCGACCGGGGAAGTGATATCATTTCCCAAAACCAGATCCAGATCGGTCTCAATCAGCTGCCCCGCCTCAACGCTGGGCAGGCCGGCTTTGGCAGCTAAGATCTTTTGCGTCATAGTCATCGCCATTTTCATTTCCTCCCTTATTCTGCGTCTGCGGACAATGCTTCTCCGGTGAGGAGCCTTTGATAGAGGGCCAGACAATCCTGATAGTAGGCCATATCTTTCTCATCTTTTTCGATCGAGGAACCCTCAGCGGAACGGACCGACACCCGGAGCAGTCGGAAAAAGGTGTCATAGGCCGAGGAGGGGACTTCTTCCTCGTTCTCACTCACGGGCACAAATTGATCCAAGCCGCGGAAATCGCCCCACGGCCGCATGACGTTTTCAAAATCCAAGGCGCCTTCCGGCTGGGGCGTTCCATCGTTGTACAGGAACAGCCCGCTCATCTCTTCTCCCATGGAATCAAAAGCCTGTTCCTCATGGAAGAAGATCATCGAGGCGTTATCTGCAAAATCCACCATAAAGCGCGTCATGCTGGCCTGCTGCATTTGCAGCTGTTCATAGCTGGATGGATTGGGGTTGCCAAAAATAAAGCTCACTGCCGAAACGACCACCTTGCCGTCGCCGTTGCGGTCATCCGCATACTGGGTCAGGCACCGCTCCAGTTCCCGGAGGGAATGATCCGGCACGTCATACGAACAAACCACACCCACGGTGTAGTCGGGATTCACCTTCGTAAAGACGGAAAACAGGATGCTAAAAATCACTGCGGCGAGCATCGCCACCATGATCACATGGCCCCGGTGATAATACCACCAGTTCTTCCGCTTCTCCTCCTGGGTCAGCTCAACCGTTTCACGCGGCTTCAAGCTCTCCGCGTCTACTCCACGCAACAAAAAATCTCTTGGCAAAATGATACCTCCTTATCTCGTCCCATATGGAATAAGGCGATCTGTTATGCATTTTTCGCCAACGTCAGTTTTCTCATAAACACCGCGCCAATGGAATTGGCGATGGAAACCAGCAAGAGGAACACCAGGCTCCGGGCTGCACCGGAAACGTCAGAGACAGCAAAGACGCAATAGCACATATCCGCCACGCTGTGCTCAAAACCGCACAGGATGAATGCGGAAACGCAGAGGAACAATCCCAGGACCCGCCCAAAATCGTTGGGGCTGGAACGGAAGTTCTCAACTGCCAAATACATTAAGATCCCGCAGAAAAAGCCTAAGATCAGCACAGAGTACCAAGGCAAAGCCAATTTATTGGCCACCAGCTGACTGGCCGTATCCGCCAAGCTGGGCTTGGCTAGTCGGATCAAGGAACAGCTGACGATACACCCGAGAAAATTGCCGACCCAGATCCAGAGACAGTTGGGATGGTTTTTATTTTCCAACACATACCCGATCTTTCCGGTAAAGAGATTCATTCCAAAAGAACAAATGCAAAAGAGTCCCACGGTGAACAGCAGGGCACCGGCAACCTTGTTCTCGGTGACCAAATAAACCGTTGCCCCGATGGATATCATGATCCCCGATGCGATGGACTTCGGCAGAAGGTTCATGCGGATTTCCTCACCCTTCAATCATTTTGGCGCAATCCTTTGCGGACCCATTTATTGTATCACCGGCTCCCTGAAAAGTCAACCGGTGGCCGATGTTATCGAATTCGGCGCCTGTAGTGCTACAATACATATTGGACAAGGGAGCTGGGAAGTTCACAAAAAAGAGAAGAAGGAACCGGCCAAATC
>CANRPD010000062.1 GCA_947632385.1 uncultured Clostridia bacterium
CCCTCGTGAGAAACTCCTCTCTTTCTTCTCTAATCCTTTCCCTTCCACTGTCCAATATCATTGACAAACCTACATTTGCAAATTCCTCCGGAGGATTGCATTTCCGAGGAAAACGGCGTATAATGACGGCGGATTTGATTGCGAAAGGGGAGGACGGCATGGCCCCCGACCGGGAACTGCCCAAAAAGTATAAAAAAGAATTTGACCATTCCTATGCCCTGGGGCCGTTCCCCACCTTCGAGATGCTGCGGTACCGGCCGGAGCAGGCGCGATGCGTCTATATGGACGAGCGGTTCCACCAGTGGGAGAAGCTGCAGGCGCTGTGTGACCAGGCGGGCGTGCCCTGTCTGGTGTGGAACAAGGCGCTGGAACGCATCGCACAGAAAGAGGTGTGCTACGCTGCGGGAGAATTCGAAAAGTACCCGGGCAGGCTGCATCCCGGGCGGCCCCACGTGGCGCTGGTGGAGCCCGGAGACATGGGCAATTTGGGGACGATCCTGCGCACGGTGCTGGGGTTTGGGATCAGGGACCTGGCGGTGATCGGCGGAGGCGTGGACCTGTGGAACCCCAAGGTGGTCCGGGCATCTATGGGGGCGGTGTTTCGGCTGGAGGTCGCCTTTTTTGATGATTTTACCGCCTATATGGAGCGATTCGGTCCGGGACGGGACATCTTTCCGTTCATGCTGGACGGCGGCACGGTGCTGACGCCGGAAAGCTGCCCCCAAAGTCCGATCTACACGCTGGTGTTCGGCAACGAGGCCACCGGCCTTCCGCCGGAATTTCAGGGGGTTGGGCGGAGTTTGTTCATCGATCAGACCGATGCGGTGGACAGCCTGAATCTGGCGGTGGCCGTAGGGGTGGGGACCTACCTCTTCACCCAGAAGAACGGAAGGCCCAGCCAGTAAACTGGCAGGGCGGAAGGAGGAGCCCTGTGCGTATCGCAGTTTTGAGCGACATCCATGGAAACCATCTGGCTCTGGAGGCCTGTCTGCGGGAGGCACAGCGGCTGGGTGTGGAGCGGTATCTGTTTTTGGGCGACTACGTTTCCGACTGCGCATTTCCCCGAAAGACCCTGGAGGTGCTGGAGACGCTCTCCCAACAGGCACCCTGTGTGTTCCTCCGGGGCAACCGGGAGGAGTACCTGCTGGCGCACCGCGCAGGCGGGGAAAGCCACTGGTGCCCGGGTTCGGAGAGCGGGTCGCTGTGGTACACATACCGGGAGATGACCCCGGCCGATCTGGACTGGATGGCGGGGCTGCCCAACCGGCAGCGGGTGGAGCTGCCCGGGTTTCCGCCCATGCTGTTGTGCCACGGCAATCCGGAAAAGACCTCCGGAACTTTCAAGGCAGATGCGCCGGAGACGGCAGAACTCCTGCAGGGCATTGCGGAGCCCGTGGTGCTGCGGGGCCACACCCACCTGCAGGATGTGTTCATCCGGGCAGGGGAGCAGGTGATCAATCCCGGCGCGGCAGGCACCCCCAAGTGGATGGGCGGTCGGGGCTGCTTTGCCGTGCTGGAAAGTGGGGAGGGCCGCTTTGAAGTGCGGCTCGTGCAGGCGGCTTACGACGCGGAAGCGGCGGTGGCGGAGCTGAAGACCTCCGGGCTCAGTGAGATCGCCCCGGTGTGGGCGGCGGCAGTGGCAGTCATGCTCCGCACGGGGAATAATTTCATCGCCCAGGCGCTGCGCATGGCCCATGCTCTGCAGCAGGAGGAGACCGGCAGGGACGGATTTGCAGAAGAGGTCTATTGGCTGCGGGCAGCAGAGCGGCTGGGGCTGACGTTGCTGTGACCGGCTGGACGGAACGAAAAGCGGCAGAAAGGAGCCGAAGCACATGGCCGAACGGACCAAAAGCATGACCCAGGGCGCACCGGTGCGGTTGATCGTCACCTTTGCCCTGCCTCTGATGGTGGGGAACGTCTTCCAGCAGCTCTACACCGTGGTGGACACCGCCGTGGTGGGCCGGGGCGTGGGCGTCGGTGCGCTGGCCGCTTTGGGCGCGGCGGACTGGCTCAACTGGATGGTCCTGAGCATCGTGCAGGGGATCACCCAGGGCTTTTCCATTTTGATGGCCCAATACTTCGGGGCCAAGGACGAGCGGGAACTCTCTCGGACGGCGGGGGCAGCCGTGACCCTGACCGGGCTTTTTGCGTTGCTGATCTTAGTGGTGAGCCAGGCAGCCGCCTACCCGGTGATGTGTCTGCTGAACACGCCCGAGGACATCATGGGCGACGCTATGCTCTACCTGCGGATCGTGTTTGCGGGGATCCCGGTGATCGCGGCATACAATCTGCTGGCGGCCATGCTGCGGGCCCTGGGGGACAGCAAAACGCCGTTGTACGCCATGGTGGCGGCCTGTCTGATCAACGTGGGGTTGGACCTGCTGTTTGTCATGGGGCTGCACTGGGGTGTGGCGGGGGCTGCCGGCGCCACGGTGATTGCCCAGGTGTTTTCGGGAGTGTACTGCCTGCGCGCTGTGCGCAGGGTACGGATCTTGAAGATCGAAAAAAGAGATCTGCTGCCCGGGCGAAAGCTGGCGTTTCACCTTCTGGGGCTGGGCACGCCGGTGGCCACGCAGAATGGGATCATCTCCGTGGGGGGCATGGTGGTCCAAACCGTCATCAACCGGTATGGAATGCTCTTTATTGCCGGATTTACCGCCACCAACAAGCTCTATGGCCTGCTGGAGATCGCTGCCACCAGTTACGGCTATGCCGTTACCAGCTATGTTGGTCAGAACCTGGGTGCCGGGCAGGTCGGCCGCATTCGGCAGGGGATGCGGGCGGCCACCTGGGTGGCGCTGGGCACCTCAGTGGTCATTGCGGGGAGCATGGCGGCCTTTGGCGGGGCATTTTTGAGATTGTTCATCGGGCAAGAGCAGGCCGGCGCCAACCAGTCCCTGGAGATCGCCTACCACTATCTGCTCGTCATGAGCGTATGCCTGCCCATCCTCTATATGCTGCACATTTACCGCTCGGCCCTGATGGGGCTGGGGGACACGGTGGTGCCCATGGTCTCCGGATTTGCGGAGATGGTGATGCGGGTGGGCGTGGCGCTGCTGCTGCCCCTGGTTTTGGGGCAGGAGGGGATCTTCTACGCCGAGGTAGCCGCTTGGACCGGTGCGGCAGTGATCCTGGTGAGCGCGTATTTTATCCGCATGCGCGGACGCAGAGATGGGCCGCCGCAGGTGCGTCCCAAATAGGAATAAAAGGAACCCCCGCTCTTCTTGGAAGGGTGGGGGTTCGGTTAAGAAGCTTAAGGCGTCAGGGTGACGGTTTGTTCCAAGAGGGAATCGCCTGTCCAGTCGTTGGCATCCCGGGCTTTCAGCAGGAATTCAATGGTTTCCACCGAGTCGATGCCGCTTTCTTCCAAGACGGTGTCATACCAGGTGATGTCGGCAAAGCCGGAGGTCCCGGGGGCCAGGGATTTTGCCCAGACAGGATTCGCCATGGTGCCGTTGATGGAAGCCTCGTCAATGGAGAACATGATCTCTACATCGGATTTGTTTTGGAGGTAGGCCTTGACCGCATAGCCGCCCAGCGCGTCCGGATCAAAGCCCACCACAGTGACTGCAAGGGAATCCTCGTTGGCCAAAACGATGTCGCTGGGCTGAGATTCCCGCTCAAAGGGAGCGACGTTTTCTTCTCCCAGCGGGTAGACATGTACGATCTCTTCCGCCACGGCATCCGCTGTCCAGTCGTTGGAATCATACACACGCAGGGCCAGCTGTACATCGTTGATGCTCCCCAGGGAAATGCCGTCGTCCAAGGTGTTCAAAAAGAAGGTCATGTCCTGATTGGCGTTTTTCCCGGCGGCAACTTCCTGCGCGAACAAGGGGGCAAACTGTACGTTGTTGAGGTAGGCATCCGTGACAGAGAACATGAAGGTCTGATCGGCAGACTTGTTTTCCAAGTGGGTCTTGAGCACAAAGCTGCTGGATTTCGACTCCACTCCGGTCACTGTGATTGCGCACTTGTCGTTGTCGAGTACAGTCTGTTCGGTAAAAGCGGGCTCCGGGGCCGGTTCTGATGTGGGTTCCGGTGTGGGTTCCGCATCGGCGGTGGGTTGGGAAGCACTGGAATTGTTAGCCGAAGCAGGTGCGGAAGAGTCGGTTTTGGTACCGGAAGCACCGCCGCAGGCCGCAAAGCACAGTAAAAGAACGGTGACAAGGCACAGAGCAAAGAGTTTTTTCATAGACATTTTCTCCTCAATCATAACTTTTTGACCGGTTTGCGCACCGGACACAAGCCAATTATAGGTCAGAATCACCCTAATTGTCAATAGGTCAATTTGCCATAATAAAGACAGGGGTGCTTTATTATGGGACGATTGAGAGACCTGCGGAAGGCGCGAGGCTACACGCAGATCAAGATGCAACTGCTCACCGGGATCGACCAGAGCGACTATTCCAAGATTGAAAATGGCAAGCGGTATTACACCTTTGAGCAATGCGTGAAGATCGCCCAGGCGCTGGAGACCAGCATGGACTATCTGGCGGGGCTCACCGACGAGTCCAAGCCCTACCCGCGTACCAAAAAATAAACCGGGACCTGCCCTGATTGTATCGGGGCAGGTTTTGTGCTGCTGCCTCTGGGAAAGCCAAAAAAGACGGTTGATTTTTCCCGGGAAATGGGCTATGATGATAGGCAGAAGTACCCAATAATTTTCATGGGAGGAAACGCCTTATGAGCAACATACCCGAAGTGAAAGTGGGCCTGGTGGCAGTCTCCAGGGACTGTTTCCCCGAGAGCCTGTCTGTCAACCGCAGAAAGGCCCTGGTGGCCGCTTATGAGAAAAAGTATGGCGGAGAGGGCCTGTATGAGTGTCCGGTGTGCATCGTAGAGAGCGAGATCCACATGGTGCAGGCTCTGGAAGATGTGAAGGCCAACGGTTGCAACGCGCTAGTGGTGTATCTGGGCAACTTTGGACCGGAGATCAGCGAGACGCTGCTGGCCAAACACTTCGACGGCCCGGTGATGTTCATTGCCGCTGCTGAAGAGAGCGGCGATGATCTGATCGGCGGCCGGGGGGACGCCTATTGTGGGATGCTCAACGCCAGTTACAACCTGAAGCTGCGCCATGTGCCGGCCTATATCCCGGAAAATCCCGTGGGGGATGCCGAGGACTGTGCAGACCGCATTCACGATTTTTTGCCCATTGCCCGGGCTGTGGTGGGGCTGAAGAATTTGAAGATCATCAGCTTTGGGCCCCGGCCGCTCAACTTCCTGGCCTGCAATGCGCCCATCCAGCCCTTGTATGATCTGGGGGTGGAGATCGAGGAAAACTCCGAGCTGGATCTGTTCGAGGCGTTCCACAAGCACGACGGCGATGCCCGCATTCCGGCGGTGGCGGCGGACATGGCTGCCGAGCTGGGCGATGGCAACAAGAAGCCGGAGATCCTGGAGAAGCTGGCGCAGTATGAGCTCACCCTGCTGGACTGGATCGAGGCGCACAAGGGCTACCGGAAGTATGTGGCCATTGCCGGAAAATGCTGGCCTGCGTTCCAGACGCAGTTTGGGTTCGTGCCCTGCTATGTCAATTCCCGCCTGACAGGACGTGGAATCCCGGTTTCTTGTGAGGTGGACATCTACGGTGCGCTCAGCGAATTCATTGGAACCTGCGTGAGCGGGGATGTGGTGACGTTGCTGGACATCAACAACACGGTGCCCAAGGACATGTACAAGACCGAGATCGAGAGGAAATTCCCCTATGCCTTCAGCGATACCTTTATGGGCTTCCACTGCGGCAACACCTGCTCGAAGAAGATCTGCAACCCGACCATGAAATATCAGATGATCATGGCCCGCACCCTGCCCGAAGAGGTCACCCAGGGCACGCTGGAGGGCGATATCGTTCCCGGAGACATCACCTTCTACCGTTTGCAGAGCACCGCAGACTGCCAGCTGAGAGCCTATGTGGCTCAGGGCGAGGTGCTGCCGGTGCCCACCCGGTCCTTTGGCGGCGTAGGCGTGTTCGCCATCCATGAGATGGGGCGGTTCTACCGGCATGTGCTCATCGGGAAAAACTATCCCCACCACGGGGCCGTGGCCTTTGGTCATCACGGCAAAGCCCTGTTCGAAGTCTTCAAGCTGCTGGGCGTGCAGGATATCGGCTATAATCAGCCTAAGAGCCTGCCATATCCCCAGGAGAATCCCTTCGCGTAAAGTGCAAAGCCCGGCGCCCTGAACTGAACCAGTAAAAACGGACAGTAGACAAAAAGCCCCCTATGTAGGAAAATAACTACATAGGGGGTAAAGC
>CANRPD010000063.1 GCA_947632385.1 uncultured Clostridia bacterium
GTGAGCGTGACCATCAAGGATGTGGCAAAGGCCGCCGGGACCAGCGTTTCCACGGTGTCAAAGGTGCTCAACGGCCATTACAGCATCTCCCAGCAGACGGCGGACCGGGTCCGGCAGGTCATGCGGGAGCTGAATTACGTCCCCAGCGCCAGCGCCCAGAGCTTTGCCCGGGGCGCCACCCGGGCCGTGACGGTGCTGGCCGATCTGGGGCCGGACGCCGCCTTTCAGAACCCCCATATGTTCGAGATCATCGCGGGCCTGGAGCAGACGCTGCGCGCCCGGGGCTACCGGCTCATGCTGCGGGGCGTGGACGCGGCGGGCGCCTACGAGGCGGCGGAGGACGTCATCTCCCGCAGGAGCGCCGACGGTCTGGCGATCCAGGTGTCCGTGCTGACCCACCCCCTGTCCGCGCTGCTGACCAGGACCCAGTTCCCGCACATCGTGCTGGGGATGCCCAATTTTGACAGCCAGCTGTGCTGGATCGACAACAACAACATCTACTCCGGCACGGTGGCGGCGTCGTTCCTGCTCTCCCAGGGCTACCGGCGTATCGCGTTTCTGGGCGGGCAGTATTATGACCTGGGCTCCGCCCACCGGCTGCAGGGCCTGAAGGAGGGGCTGCAGGCCCGTGGATACACATTGGACGACCAGTACGTCCGCCTGGGCCAGTCCACCCGTGCCGACGGCTATGCCATGGCGGACCGGCTCCTGGACGAGAAGCAGCTGCCGGACGCCATCGTGTGCGCCAACAACTACATCGCCCTGGGCTGCGTGGCGGCCATCCAGGAGCGGGGGATGGGCATACCGGAGGACGTGGGCGTGCTCACCTTCGACGATTACCCCTTCTCCCGGTTCACGGAGCCCCAGCTGACCGTGGTGGACATCGACGTGCGGGACCTGGGTATCCGGGCCGGCAAGCACCTGGCGGAGATCATCCGCCACCCCACCCTGCAGGTGCAGACGAACGTGACCGCCTCCATCATCATCGAACGCCAGTCCACAAAGCGCCGCACATGACAGCGAGATACGCATGACGAAAAACCGGGACAGGTATATCGCCTGTCCCGGTTTTGCACATATGAGGCTTATTCCAATATCTCCACGAGGTCTGTAACGCTTCTAAAATTATGATCCCCTGCGCCGGCCCGGGCGGCAGCGCCGACACAGGCCACGGCAAAGCCGCCTGTGTGCCCGGCCTTGGCCCCGGATACCGCGTCCTCCACCACGAGGCAGTCCCGCGGCCGCTCTCCCAGCATGGCGGCAGCCTTCAGAAAGACCTCGGGATCCGGCTTGGAGCGGGTGATGCAGCTGCCGTCGGCGACCGCGTCGAAAAAGTCCCCCAGGCCGACGCGCTCCAATATGAGCGGCGCGTTTTTGCTGGACGAGCCGATGGCCAGCTTCAGCCCCCGGGCCCGCAGCGCGTCCAGGGTGCTCTTTACCTCCGCCGGAAGATCGGCGGAGGTCATTTGATGCAGGTACCGGCGATAGAGCGCGTTCTTTTCCTCCGCCAGGGCGGCCTGCTGAGCCTCGGCCAGCGCCGGCCCGGCGTATCGCTCCAATATCAGGCGCAGACTCTCCCTGCGGGAAACGCCCCGGAGCCGGTCGTTGAACGCCCGGTCGAAGGGCACGCCCAGCTTGTCGGCCAGCGCCTTCCAGGCCAGATAGTGGTACTCGTCCGTATAGCAGACCACGCCGTCCAGGTCGAATATGACTGCCCTGTATCTCATGCAAGCTCCATGGCGGCCTGCCACGCCTCCCCCATACAGGCCAGATGCAGGCCCTCCTCGCCGGTGTTGCCCATGACGTCCCGCAGGTCCAGCAGCAGCGCCTTTTCCAGATAGGCCATGCCCTTGTCCGCGATGCCGTTTTGCAGGGCGAACAGCGCGTGGGTGGCAAAGCTCAGGGTGGAGTCATGCAGACACAACGGCTCGAAGTCCTCCCAGGCGGCCCGCTTTTCCTCCGCCGTGAACAGCGCCGGCAGCCGGGTCATCAGCAGGAGCACATCCGCCTGTTTGATGACCTTGTACCGCTGCAGCCGGTCAAAGCAGACGCTGTGATAGCTGGCGCCGGCGTCCTTTTTCAGGGCGCCGACGTCTGCCGGCTCCAGCAGGTGGAACGTCTCGTCCTGGGTCAGCCGGCCCGTGCGGGGGTCACGGGGCCAGGGGATGGCGCCGCGCAGCGCGCGCAGTCCTTCCAGCTCCTCCGGGGTGATATGCAGCTCGGCGTACAGCGCCGGTCTCTTTTCTTTCAGATCTGCCGCGGCGCGAAGAGCCAGATCCAGATTGTGCTGAACGAGGACGTTGGTATACAGATTGTTGCTGGTGATGCCGCAGTACTCATCCGGCCCCTTGCAGAACATAAGGTCGGCTCTGGCCGTTTCCGGGCGGCAGGTGTAGCGGCTGCGCCAGAACCGGGCGGTCTCGATGAACACCGGCGCGGCCTGCTCCAGCCAAAACACCTCGTCCCCTGCGGCGGCGCAGTACTGACCCAGCATATAGGCCACGTCGGCGGTGATATGTACCTCGCTGCAGCCGATGTCCCAGCTCTCGCACTGCTCGCTCCCGTCCAGAGCGGCCATCCAGGGATAGCGCGCCCCGCTGGCGTTCATCCTCGCGGCGTGGGCCCTGGCGGCGGGAAGGGAGCGGACGCGGTACAGACAGAGGCTTCGGGCCGCCGCCGGGTCGTTTTTCAGGAAGAACGGGAACATGAACATATCCGTGTCCCAGAAATAGCAGCCCTTGTAGCGCCCGTGGGTCAGGCCGCGGGCGCCGATGCTGACGGTGGGGTCATGGCTGCTGCAGCTGCCCATGAGCTGGAACATGCTGTAGCGAAGCCCGGTCTGCAGATCGGCGTTCAGGGATGCAATGGTCACATCGCAGCGCTCCCAGGTCTCCGCCCAGGCGGCGGTATGGGCCTTGAACAGCTCGTCGTAGTCCCAGTCCTCCGGCAGAGGGGCCAGCCGCGGGTCCACGTCCCGGCTGGTCAGGATGCAGGCGGCGGCGTCGACGGTGATGTCAGTCCCGCTGGCAGCCGCCAAGGTGCATGAGATCGAGGTCCCGCCGGTACTCGTCTTTGCAGGGCCGGCGGTCTTCACGCCGATGGATTCCCGTACCGTGAGGCCGGTCCCCCGGATGCGGAACGTGCAGCAGATACCGCCGTCCGCCTCCCCCACGGACTCCAGTGCGGAAAGCTGCACCGTCTCAGTGTTCGTCTTGGTCTGGTCGTCCGGCACAGGACAGTTGCAGCTGTCGGCCATGACGGCGCTCCGGAGCCTGACTTCCCCGCTCTGCAGGGGCGTGAGGACGGTGCGCTGCAGGAGCAGCGCGGGCCGCTCCTTTGGAAAGAAGCGGGAATAGGCCACATGGACCTGCTTGCCGGCGGCAGTGACCGTATACCTGGCAGAAAAAACGGCGGAGCGCATATCCAGCGTCCTCTCGATGGAGGATGCCAGCCGCGCCGGCTGACCGTCGATGAACACCTCCTGAAAAACGGGGGTGGGGAGGTTGACGAAGTCCGTGATGCCGGGCTTGATCTCGCCGAAGATCCCCGCCAGGTAGAGGCCCCGCTGCACCGGGCGTCTGTCCGGCTCCCCCGGCAGGCAGCCGCGCACCCCCATGCGCCCGTTGCCGAGAAAGAAAACGCTCTCCAGAAAGTCGTCATGCCAGACGGGACTGCGGTTGGTAATGCTCCAAAGGGAAAGGCTCAGATCATCTCTCATGTTTGTTCTCCCGGCAGGCGGTCCTCAGACTGTGGCACAAAAAACCGGCGCAGGTGGCGAATGCGGCCCCTGTGGTGCATTTGCCCGTGTCCGCGTCCACGCTTTCACAGGCGATGCCGTTGTCCATCTCCATGCCTTCCAGTTCCTTCAGCGCCTGTCCATCATGGCCGGAGAGCAGGCTGTTGCACAGGCTGAGGATCCAGGGGTAGGGAGCGTGTGCGCAGCCGATCTCGGCGATAGGCCTGCCCGCAAAGCTGTATTCATAGTCCGGGGAGCGTATCATGTCCACCGTGTTGACCCACACGGGGTCGTCCGGGGCGCAGAAGCCGTAATAGGGCAGCAGCTGCAGGCTGCCGGGAGGCTCGTCGTAGACGTTGTGCGCGCCGTTCAGGTCGACGGACCAGGCAAAACAGGGCTTCCCAGCCGCGTCGGCAAAGACGCAGCGATCGTATACGGCAGCTTTCACAGCTTCCGCCAGCGCGGACAAGCGCCCGTATCGCTCCGGGAGCATGTCCGCCAGCGCCGTGAGCGCCTTCCAGACCAGGACGTTGTCGTAGGTGAGATAGGGATGGACGATCACGTCGTCGGTGGGCTGGAGAAAGGTCTCACACAGCGGCACGGCGGGGTGGCGCGCATCCTCCAGCCTGCGCAGGATGCGCGATATGGTGTTTTGCGTATCCGGCTCTTCAAGGACAGAACGGTCGCCTGTGGCCTTTACATAGGCCTCCAGGGCGATGATGGGAGCGACCAGCTCGTCCAGCTCGAAGCCCGGCTCCAGCACGGTGCCGTCGATGAATCGGGAGTGGACGCCGATGTTTCTGCGCTGGCGTCCAAAGACATAGCCCAGTATCTGACGCGCCAGCGCCGCGTCCGCCTCCAGGATGGCGGGGAAGGCCCATAGCAGCGTGTCCCGGTCCCAATAGGCAGCGCTCACATAGTACCGGGTGCTGCGGCTGGTGACGCACACCAGATCCTCTGTGTCCATGGTGACGCCGGTGGAAAAGAAGATGCAGAAAAAGAGATTGACATTGTATAGCTCCGTGAGGCTGGGCGTGGACAGACGGGCGCGCCGTGCATCCAGCCAGGCGGCGGTTTTGGCGTACTCCCACTGCCAGCCCCGGCGGAGCATCTCCTTGGCGCTGGTGGCGGCGGCCACCTCCTCGAAGCCGAAGCCCCAATAGAAGGTCAGCTGCCGCGTCTGGCCGGCGTCCATCGTCTCGCTGCGGGTGAGCGCGTAAAAGACCTGCCCGTCCCGCTCCTCGTGCGCCGCCTCGCAGGGCAAGTCCGCCATGGGGGCGAAGGCGAACAGCGGCGTGCCGCAGCGGAAGTCGAAAATGAGGCTGTCGTTCCAGCCGCTGGCATAGCAGCGGGCGATCCCGTCCAGGGGCTTATCCTCGTTCACGCAGTGCCAGCTTCCGCCCCAGCAGCCCCGCAGTCCCCAGGAGACGGAACAATCCTCCGATGCGGTCACTGAAAGGCGCAGGGCAAAGCCCCGCTCGCCAACGGGCGGAAGAACCGTCATGGTCAAGTCCAGCGTACCGGCCCCGGCCCGCAGCGCCGGTATCCAGTCATGCTCCCGCGTCCATATAAGCCCCTCCAGGTCCAGCCGCCGGCCATTCATCTCAATATAGGGCGAGATGAGCGGCGTATCCCCGCCGCCCGCGATCCGGAGCATGCCCTTATGGCGCATGGATAAAAAGGTAACGCTCCCGATTCCGGCAGTCTCGGCGTCCAAGTCGGGAAGCGAGATCATCTCGTTTCCGGTGGGGATGAACTTTTTCATTGTGATACCTCCCATTTAGAAGTTAATCGATTAAACTGCATCAAGTAGTTCAAGTATAATATAAAATCGGCTCTTGTCAATAAAAATTTATGGAAAATGTCAAATCAGGTGTTGACAAATGGGCAAACAGCCTTTATGATTGGATTGAAAGTTATTTAAGCGATTAAACTTCAAGAAAGGGGCGATCTGATGGCGCGGGCGACTTTAAAGGATGTGGCGCAGTTCGCCGGGGTTACGCCGGCCGCCGTTTCCTACGCGCTGAGCGGGAAGCGCCCTATCTCCGAGGAGACGAAGGCGCGGATCATGGACGCGGTGGAGGCG
>CANRPD010000064.1 GCA_947632385.1 uncultured Clostridia bacterium
TGCCTGCCTTTTGGGTAGCCTAAGATAGTGATCGTTTTCGTAATTGATCCTGTTTCCTTGTAGACTTCAAGTGCTTTGTTATACTGTTCTTCTGAATACATCGCCCTATCCTTTCCTGTCGTATTCAGTCCAACTTCTTGTCCGCACCCCCGACCCCCTTTATGGGGAGTCGGACCAATCGAAAAGAGGCTGTATCCCTAGAGATTCAAGGAATACAGCCTCTTTTTCGCTTTTTATGACACTGCCGGAAATACCTTGATGTGCCTCGATGTTTTTGGTTTGGTGGTCACTGGTTTTTAAGCGTCAGACATATTTTTTCTTCATGCAGGCGGAATGTGCTGTTTGGACAGAAGGATGCAAACACAGGGATCCTTCCATCCGGCGCGGAGTCGATCCATGCCGGCCCCTCAAACGCTTCGCCGGTGAAGTAGTCTCTCCATCTGCCCGCCGGCAGATATACGGCGCGGGAGACTGCGTTTTCCTCCAGAAGCGGGGCCACCAGAAGCTGGTCTCCCAGCATATACTCGTCGTCGCAGAGCACAGCCACCTTGTCCTCCGGCCAACCGTATGCCAGGGGACGGAGCATGGGACGGCTCTCGGCGACGCACTTTTGCGCCTGCTCCCACAGATAGGGCCTCAGCGTTTGGCGCAGCTTGTGCCAGGCGCGCATCTCGTCCAAAAACTCCGGCGCGCCATAGGCCTCCGACATATTCCACGGACTGCGCTCGTTGTTTCCCTCACCGCCGGGCATCAGCTCCCGGAACTGGCCGCCGTCCGGCTCGGAGTGCCACTGCATGATGGGGCAGAAGCAGGCCATCTGGGTGGCCCGACGGTACAGGTCCAGCGGCGGCAGCGGCCCGGCAAAGCCGGCCAGATCAAAGCCCCAGAAAAGGATGCCTGTCGCGGCCGCGGACAGCCCCGCCCGCAGCACGCTGCGCAGCTCGCAGTTTTGTGACTGCTGATCTCCCGCCCAGTGGATGGGCACGGTGTGCTGGCCTGCATATCCGGCCCGGCTGAATATCACCCGCTCCGGACCGACGAAATCACGGTAACGCTCTGTGTAGTCCCGGGCATAGCGGTTGATACCAGCTTTTCCGTCGGTCCCGTCATAAAAGCGGGCCTGGGAAGAATAGATGAACTCTCCGCCGTCCGTCTTAAAGCCGTCCACGCCCATATCCAGCAGGTACCGGCGCTTGGCAAACCAGCTGTCTACGGTGGCGGGGTTCGTGAAATCCGGCGCCATGGACCCGGCAAACCAGTGCCCCTCCGGGATGGTATAGGGGCTCCCGTCCGGCATGGACACGCACAGTCTCCGGCGCACGGCGTCCTCCCGGTCCAGATCGTTCTGCTGGTTTTGGACCTCATCCGGCCCCTGTTTTTTGTAGACCGGCACCTGCCACAGCAGCAGCTTCAGGCCCTTTTCATGCAGGGAGCGGATCATGCCCGCCGGGTCGGGCCAGGGGCTGCCGGAGAAGTCGAAGTCCGCCAGGGACAGGGCTCTTCCATCCGGGGCAGGCGTATACTTTGCCCCGTTCCAGATGTAGAAGGTGGCCTCGTCGCTCCACGCCTCCAGTACCACGACGGAGGCCGGAAAGTCATATCGCTCCAGCTTTTCCGTCAGCGCTTCTACGTCCCGCTGGCACCGCCAGCGGTTGGCGGACACCCACACGCCGAAGGCCCACTCCGGCGGCAGTACGGCCGGGCCGAACAGTCCCATGTACTGCCGGACGATTTCCGCCGGCGTGCCGCTAAAGGCCACGGCGTCCGCACGCTCCGGCAGCGAGATGGTGATGTCTGCCTCTCCAAAGGCGAACTGCGTCACCTCGCAGGTGTCGATATAGAGGCCGAAGCCGGTATCCGTCCAGAAAAACGGCGAGGGGCAGTAGGATTTATCGCCCTGGAAGCAGAATTTTTCCTCCACCCGGCATGTGACCGTCCTGCCCTTCAGGTTCAGCGCGTCATACCGCTCTCCCATGCCGAATGCCGCCAGATAAGAAAGGCGGACTGTCAGTGTTCCGCCGCTGCGGGCAATGACGGCCTCCCCGCCGGGACAGGGCAGCAAGATCGTTTTTGCTTCATGGGGTATTCTCATCATAGCAGGTTCACCCTTTGATGCCGCCGGCCATCATGCCGTACTGGAAGCTGCGCTGGGCCAGGATGTAAATGATGATGATCGGGATCATGGAGATCAGGCTGCCGGCCATCAGCAGCGCGTACTGGGGGTTATACTGTCCCGTCAGCGTGGCCAGGGCGATGGGCAGGGTCATCTTGCTCCGATCCGTCAGCATCAGCAGCGGCCAGAGATAGTCGTTCCAGGATTCCATGAAGGTGGTCACCATCAGCGTGGCCAGGGTGGGCTTGCACATGGGAAGGGCCACCTTTCGGAACACCTGGAACGTGTTTGCCCCGTCGATGCGGGCCGCGTCCAGAAAATCCTGGGGGATGGTGCGCATCTGCTGGACCAGCATGAACACAGCAAAGGGCCGGAACAGGGAGGGCATGATCACGCTGGAATAGCTGTTGATGAGGCCCAGCCGGTTCATCACCACGAACAGCGGGATCATGGTCACCTGGGTGGGGATCATCATCGTAGCCAGATACACCTTCAGCAGCAGGTCGCTGCCGCGAAAGTGTATTTTGGTGAAGGCGAAGGCCGCCATGGAGGAGGAAAGCAGCGTGACGCCGGTATAGGTCACCGCGATAAACAGACTGTTTGCCACGGTCCGGGCGAAGGAGAAGGTGGTGAACACATCTACATACGCCTGCAGCGTGGGCTCCTCCGGTATCCACTGGATGGGGACGGTCATCACCGCGCCCTGGGTCTTGAGGGAGGTGGAGATCATCCACAGGAAGGGGATCATGGACACCACGGCGATGGCCGCAGAGACCACGTAATACCCCGTTGTGCTCAGTCTTTTTTTAAGAATCATAATGCACCCACCTCTTCTGTGCCTTCATTTGGATGGCTGTGCAGGACATGATGATCACGAACAGTATCCAGGAGAAGGCCGCGGCATAGCCCATGCGGAAGTAGCGGAAGCCGTACTTGTAAATGCGCTCCACCATGACCTGGGTCGCCCCGTAGGGTCCGCCGTCCGTCATAATCATAATCTGCGGAAACAGCTGGAAGGCGTTGATGAGGCTGACGATCAGCACATAGAAGATGGCCGGGGTCATCAGCGGCAGGGTTATCCGCAGAAATTTCGTCCCGGCGCCGGCGCCGTCCAGGGACGCGGCCTCGTAATAGCTCTTGTTGATGTCCACCATGCCGGACAGGAGGATGAGGCCAAAGAAGCCCATGTCCTTCCAGATCGACACCAGCACGATGGCGGGCATGGCCCACTTGGGGTCCAGCAGCCATCCGGGGCCCTTGATGCCAAACAGCGAGAGGATGTTGTTCACCGCGCCGTACTGGGGGGAGAGCATGGTGGTCCAGATAAGCGACGCGGCCACCCAGGAGGTGAGCACCGGGAGATAATAGATCACCCGAAAGACCATCACGCCCCGCCTCTCCCGGCTGAGCAGAAAGGCCACCGCAAGGCTCATCACCAGCATCCCCGGGATATACAGCACGATGTATGTGCCCGTGTTTTTCAGCACCTGCCAGAACTCCCGGCCGGTCAGAATGGACTTGTAGTTGTCCAGCCCCACGAAGTGCTCCCGGAAAAAGCCTGCCGCGCCGATGCTGTCCAGCCCGTTCCAGTCCGTCAGGCTTATGCCCATGGAGATCAGCAGCGGCAGGAGCGAGAATATCATAAGCCCTATCAGGCTGGGCAGGAGAAAGGGCGATGCCCGCAGCAGTCCATCCCGCCCAGGCCCTCCATGTCGCTTTCCGCGTCTCATTTATCGTCACACCTCCTATGGAAAGGGGGAGGAGCTTCCGCGCTCCTCCCCCTCAGTGTCAGCGTATCAGCCCAGCGTAATGGTGCTCTCGCACTGGCTCTGCGCCTGATCCAGGGCCTCCTGCACCGTCATAACGCCGGATGCGGCGGCGGACAGGCTCTCGCCGATGAGGTCGCTCATCATACTGTAATCCTCGATGACGGGAGGAACGACCAGATAATTGAGAGAATCGAACACGGCCTCGCGGTTTTCAGGAGGCGTGATGTCCAGATACCCGGCCAAGGTGTCCTGATCCTTGATGGCGGGCAGATCCCAGCCGGCCTCGATGCGGATCTGGGCGGACTTGGGGCTGGAGGTCAGCCAGGTGATCCAGGTGGCGGCGGCGTCCTTGTGCTCGCTCTTGGCGTTGATGACGCAGGCGTTGGAGAAGAAGTGGGTGGCCTTCTGGACCTGGCCGGGCTCCACCGCCACGTCCCAATCAAAGCCGCAGCCCTCGGTGAAGGTGTTGAAGGCCCAGATACCGGTGGGGATCATACCCAGCCGGCCGCTCATAAACAGGTCCCAGTCGCCGATGCCGCCCATCTGCACGTCGGTGGGCTGCACGTTGCTCACCAGCACCCGGTCGGCCATCATCCGCGCCGCGGCCACGTTCTCAGGGGCGTTGATGGTGAATTCGGTCTTGTCCTCGTTGAGAAGGCTGCCGCCGAACTGGGCGGCCACCTTGTAGAATTCGTTGTAGGTCAGAGGCTGATAGTAGCCGAAGATGTCGTCGCCCAGGGCGCGGATGGCCTCCGCGGCGGCCTGCAGGTCGTCCTGGGTCCAGTCGGCGGTGGGATAGTCCACGCCGGCCTGGTCAAAGAGGTCCTTGTTGTAGAACAGAAGCACGTTGGAGAAGTTGCCGGGCAGGCCGTACTGCTTGCCGTCCACGGTGAAGGCGCCGAGAGCCGTCTCATCCAGACCGCTCAGATCCACGCCGGTGATCTCCTCCAGAACGCCGTTGTTGGCGTAGGCGGCGAAGTTTTCGATGTTCAGCTCATAGCAGTCGGGGGCGGTGCCGCCGGCGACCCGGGTCTGCATGGTAGTGAAGTAATCGGCGGATGCGATGGTCTCGATCTCGACCGTGATGTTGGGATACTCCTCGTGGAACGCCTCATACATCTTCTGAAGCGTTTGCTCATTCCCGCCGGAGGCGTTGAAGTTGGCGTAGGTGATGGTCACGTCCTCCCCGTCTTCCCCTGCGGCAAAGGCGCAGAAGGAGCCGAGCATCGCCACCGCCAGCACCACAGCGAGCAGCGAAAAAAGCCGTGTTTTTCTCATTCGTTTTTCCTCCTTATCGAATGTTGATTTTATTGCTCTTTTCGCCTATAATGGATTTGGCAAAAAGAGTGGGCTTACTTCTTTTGCTGCGGTCTGCACAGGCTTTGACGAGGTGTGCGGACCGCTTTTTT
>CANRPD010000065.1 GCA_947632385.1 uncultured Clostridia bacterium
CTATGCCGAAAAGGTACGCATCAATCCCGGCAACTATGCGGACACCCAGGCCATCGGCGGGCCGGAGACCTGACGAAACATGTACGGGGCGGGGCGGCCTCCCCGGCCGTCCCGCCCCCGGTGTGCCCCCGTCAGAGCAGCTTTTCCACGTCGCCGATGAGGTCCCCCATGGTGTGGATGACCTTGCCTGCGCTCTTTTTCAGCTGCCTGGTGTGCCGGTGGGACCCATTGAGGGCCCGGGCGCTGGCAGTGGCCACGGCCACCCCGGCCAGCACGCCCAGGCCGATGCCCTTGGCGGTGTTCACGGTCTGTTTGTGCACGGCGTTCACCCTCCTGATGCGTATGATCCAGCTCAAACAGTGCAAAACTGTCTTCAAGCGTAGCATGCCCGTGTTTCTCCCCTTTATGCCCGAAAATTCGTGAAAGAAGGCGACCGATTTGGCTTCCATCCACATCGTGCTGGTCCAGCCTGAGATCCCCCAGAACACGGGGAACATCGCCCGGACCTGCGCCGTCACCGGAGCGGCCCTGCACCTGGTGGGGCCCATAGGCTTTGCCCTGGAGGACCGCCGCCTGCGCCACGCGGGACTGGACTATTGGCCGTATCTGCAGCTGGCCTGCTATGCCAGTTTGGACGAGTTTTTTGCCAAAAATACCGGCCCGTATTTTTATTTTTCCACCAAGGCGCCCCGGCGATACACCGACGTTTCCTACCCCGACGGGGCGTTCCTGCTGTTCGGGCGGGAATCCGCCGGGCTGCCGGAGGAGCTGCTGTTCCGCCACCCGGACCGGTGCGTGCGCATTCCCATGCTGGACGACCGGCGGAGCCTGAACCTGGCCAATTCCGTGGCCATCGGCGTGTATGAGGCCCTGCGGCAGTGGGATTTCCCTGAGCTCAGCTGCTCCGGGGAGCTCAGGCAATTCGACTGGGCGGCGGCCCGGGACCGGCACCCGGAGAGCGAATTTCTGTAACAAAATCGCAACGAGGATTTCAAAATTTCTTCACAAAGGCCTGCTACACTGAACAGCGAGAAGGAGGCAGGGAAATGGCCCATTTTATCGAATTCGAGGATGTGTGCAAGGTGTACACCATGGGCGAGACGCGGATCGCCGCGGCGGACCACATCAGCTTCACCGTGGACCGGGGGGAGTTCTGCGTCATCGTGGGGCCCTCCGGCGCGGGCAAGACCACGGTGCTGAACATGCTGGGGGGGATGGACACCTGCGACAGCGGGACCATCCTGCTGGACGGGAACCGGATCAGCGGCTACAACAGCCGGCAGCTCACCGCCTACCGGCGGTATGAGGTGGGGTTCGTGTTCCAGTTCTACAACCTGGTGCAGAACTTGACCGCCCTGGAAAACGTGGAGCTGGCCAGCGAGATCTGCCGGGACCCCCTGGACGCCCGGGAGACGCTCATCGGCGTGGGGCTGGGAGAGCGGCTGAACAACTTCCCGGCGCAGCTTTCCGGCGGAGAGCAGCAGCGGGTGGCCATTGCCCGGGCGCTGGCCAAGAACCCCAAGCTGCTGCTGTGCGACGAGCCCACCGGCGCCCTGGACTACAACACGGGCAAGGCGGTGCTGGCCCTGCTGCAGAAGACCTGCCGGGAGACCGGTCGCACGGTGCTGGTCATCACCCACAACAGCGCCCTGACCGCCATGGCGGACCGGGTCATCCGCATCCGCAGCGGGCGAGCCATCGCCAATGAGACCAACGCCCATCCCGTGCCGGTGGAGGAGATCGAGTGGTGAGACGGAGAAGGACCTTTTGGAAAAACGTGTTCCGCACGGTGCGCAGCACCCTCTCCCGGTTTCTGGCGATCTTCGCCATCGTGGGCCTGGGGGTGGGCTTTTTGGCGGGGCTGCTGACCTCCCCGGTGGACATGCGGCTGTCGGCGGACGACTATCTGGACCGGGAGGACGTGTACGACGTGCGGATCCTCTCCACCCTGGGGCTCACCGACGAGGACCTGGCCGCCGTGGCGGCGGTGGAGGGCGTGGAGACGGTGCAGCCCGCCTGGGACACCGACCTGGTGCTGGTGGACGACAACGGCGACAAGCTCACCACCCGGGTGCACAGCCTGCCCCGGGGGGAGACGGGGCTCAACCGGCTGGAGCAGGTGGCCGGACGGATGCCCGAGACCGCCGGAGAATGCGTGGTGGCCCTGACCAAGAGCCTGGTGCAGGGGGAGGAGTGGATCGGCCAGACGCTGACCCAGGAGCACCTGGACGGGGTGGAGACCGAAGGGCTGCCGGAGACCTTCACCGTGGTGGGCACCGTGAAGAGCGCGGTGTACTTCTCCCTGGAGCAGGAGTACACCACCATCGGCAGCGGGGACCTGGGGCTGCTGGTGTACACCCCGGCGGAGAGCTTCGATCTGGACTATTACACGGAGTTCTACGCCACGCTGGCCGGGGGCAAGGAGCAAAACGCCTTCGGCAGCGCCTATGAGGCTCAGATCGACGGGTTGGCGGACCGGCTGGAAGCCCTGGGCGAGGAACGGGCCCCCCTGCGCCGGGCAGAGCTGGTGGCGGACGCCCAGGCGGAGCTGGACGAGGCCCGGCAGGACTATGCCGACGGGGAAAAAGAGGCCAACGAGGAGCTGGACAAGGCCTGGAAGGAGATCCAGGACGGAGAACAGGAGCTGGCCGACAGCACCCAGCAGCTGGCCGATGCGAAACAGGAATTGGACGACGGGTGGGCCGAACTCACCGAAAACGAGCAGGCCCTGGAGGACCAGCTGCGCACGGGACGGGCCCAGCTGGCGGACGGCTATGCCCAGCTGGACAGCGCCGCTGCCCAGCTGCAGGACGGCCGCACCCAGCTGGAGGCGGCCCAGGATCAGCTGGACGGGGCGTATCGGGAGGTGCTGGCCACACTGTCTCAGCTGGAGGGGGCCAAGGCCCAGCTGGACCAGACCCAGGCCAACCTGGACGCCCTGGATGCCGGGAAGGCGCAGCTGTTCGCCCTGGCGGAGAGCATGGGGCTGCCGGTGGGGGACCGCTCGGACGGGGCGGCCCTGGCGCTGCTCAGTCAGCTGAGCGCAGCCGCGCCCCAGGCGGCGGAGAACTTTGCCGGGCTGCAGGCGGGCCTGCAGGCACTGGCCGACCAGGGCACGGACAGTGCGTCCGCCCGGGCCGCCTGGCAGGCCGGAGTGGAGCAGTACGAGGCGGGGCTGGCCCAGGCACAGGCCGCCCAGGCCCAGCTGGAGGACAGTCAGGCGCAGCTGGATGCCCAGTGGGGGGAACTCACCGGGAACGAGGCCCAGCTGGAGGCCCAGCGGGCCCAGTTGGACGACACCGCCGCCCAGCTGGACACCGCCGAGACCCGGGGACGGGCCCAGCTGGCCGAGGCAAGGGCACAGCTGAACGACGCCCAGAAGGAATATGACGATGGGCTGGAGGCCCTGGAGGAGGGCAAGCAGGAGCTGGCAGACGGCAAGGCCGACTATGCCGAAGCAAAGGCAGAGACCGAGGCAGAGCTGGCGGACGCGAGGGCGGAACTGGACGACGCCCAGGAGAAGATCGACGACATCGCCCAGGGAGAGTGGTACGTCTTCACCCGGGACGACAACGTGAGCTTTTCCAGCTACAAGTCCAACGCGGACAAGATCGCGGCCATCGCCACGGTGTTCCCGCTGTTCTTCTTCCTGGTGGCGGCGCTGGTGGCCCTGACCACCATGACCCGCATGGTGGAGGAGGACCGCAAGCAGATCGGCGCCATGAAGTCCCTGGGGTACGCCTCCGGGACCATCGCCGGGAAATACCTGCTGTACGCGGCGCTGGCCAGCATCACCGGCAGCGCGGTGGGGCTGCTCATCGGGATGCGGCTGTTCCCGTGGATCATCATCAACGCGTACAACATCATGTACGACGTGCCGCGGATCCTGACCCCGTTCCACCTCCCCTATGCCCTGGGGGCCTCCGCCGTGGCGGTGGCCTGCACCCTGCTGGCCACCTGGAGCGCCTGCGGCGCCGCTCTCCACGAGACCACCGCCCAGCTGCTGCTGCCCCGGGCCCCCAAGCCCGGCAAGCGGGTGTTTTTGGAGTATGTGACGCCGGTGTGGCGGCGGCTGAAATTCACCCACAAGGTGACGGCCCGGAACATCCTGCGGTACAAAAAGCGGTTCTTCATGACGGTCATCGGGATCGCGGGGTGCACGGCCCTGCTGGTGACGGGCTTTGGGCTGAAGGACTCCATCTCGGACATCGTGGAGCTGCAGTTCGAGGACCTGGCCTCCTACCAGCTGCTCATCGCCCTGGAGGACGAGCAGGCGCTGGAGGACCCGGCGTTTCAGGAAATTATGGAAACCGACCCGGCCATTTTGGGGTATCTGCCGGTACTGCAGAACAGCGGCAAGACAGTGGCGGAGGAGGGCCGGCCTGCCGACGAGGTGACGCTGTTCGTGCCCCAGGAGACCCAGCGGCTGCCGGAGTTCCTGACCCTGCGGCAGCGGGCGGACCACGCGGGCTTGACCCTGGATGGGGACGCGGTGATCATCAGCGAGAAGCTGGCCGAACGGCAGGGGCTCTCGGTGGGGGATCTGCTGACGGTGACGAACCAATCGGACCGGAGAGCCACGCTGCAGGTGACGGGGATCTGCGAAAATTATGTCTACCACTACGTGTATCTCTCTCCGGAGAAATACCGGGCAGCCTTCGGCCAGGAGCCGGAGATGAACACGGTGCTGTGCCGGCTGCCGGAGGACTTTGACCACGACCGGCGGGAGGAGCTCTCCACCCGGATCCTCCAGTGCGACGACGCGGCGGGGACGCGGTTCACCACGGAGCTGTCGGAGAGCTTCGGCAAGAGCATCCGGAGCATCAACACCATCGTGGTGGTGCTGATCATCTCGGCGGGGGCGCTGGCCTTCGTGGTGCTGTACAACCTGAGCAATATCAACATCAGCGAACGGGAGAAGGAGCTGGCCACCATCAAGGTGCTGGGCTTCTACGATGGAGAGGTGTCCGCCTATGTGTACCGGGAGACGGGGGTGCTGACGCTCATCGGCGCGGGGCTGGGCCTGGTGGGAGGGATCTTCCTGCACCAGTTCGTCATCCGCACGGCGGAGCTGGACATCGTGATGTTCGGGCGGAGCATCTATCCCATGAGCTATGTGTGGTCCTTCCTGCTGACGGTGGTGTTCAGCCTGCTGGTGAGCTTGGTGATGCACCGGAAGCTCAAGGGCATCAGCATGGTGGAGAGCCTGAAGGCGCCGGAGTGAGGGCTGCCGCCGCGCGGGGCCCGAAGGGCCCGCCCCCGGGGGGTGAAGCCGCCCGGGGGGCCGC
>CANRPD010000066.1 GCA_947632385.1 uncultured Clostridia bacterium
GATGGACCGTGTCCGGGTTGTGGGAGGAAAGGCCGATGTGCCGCACCACGCCCTGCTCCTTCATGTCCAGCAGGTATCGCAGCGCGCCGCTTTTTTCGTACGCCTCCACGTCCGTGCGCTCGTCCAGGCAGTGGATGAAACCGAAGTCGATGGTATCCGTTTTCAGATTGTCCAGCTGCCAGCCGATGGAGCGCTTGATGGCCTCCAGGTCGGTGGTCCAGCCGTACTCCCCGGTGGTGTAGTTGGCGCCGAAGTGGATCTGTAAGTACACATCCTTCCGGCAGTCGGCCAGGGCCTTCCCGTAGGCCGGGAAGCATGCAGCGTGGCCCGCCGCCAGATCGAAGTAGTTCACGCCCAGCTCTACCGCCGTGCGCACCGTCTCGATGATGTCCTTCTCTTTCTGCTGGCCCACCACCGACGAGCCCATGCCGATGATGCCGATCTGTTCCCCGCCGTGGGGCAGTGTGCGATATTGCATATCCGTTCCTCCTTATCCCGCTGTGACGGTGACGGTCACGTCGCCGTTTGATAAAAGCTGCCGCATCTCGTCCGCATCCTGGTCGGTGATATGTCCCAGCCGCGTATAGGCCCAGGAATTGGAGCCGTAGAACACCACCATCTGGTCGCCGGCGTAGAGCACGATGTCACCGGCCTGGGTGGTGGTCTGCGCATCCTCCGCCGGCAGTCTCCCGCCGATGTCCCCCACCTGCTCAAAGCCGCCGTACATGTGCAGCTGGATGGTGAGCGGCCCATCTGCGCACAGCGCCCGCAAGGCATCCACCGCCGGGTTATCCTCCCATGCCACGGTCACGGCCGTGGCGCCGATCGTCATATTCATCGCCCTTTCCTCCTCCGTCTGATCCTGTTCCGCCGGGGCCGGCCCATCCTCCGCCGCCCGGTCCGGGCCGCCTCCGCAGCCGGTCAGGACAAAGCCCAGGCACAGCGCCAGCGCGGCGGCAATGATCTTCATTTTGCGCGGTCCTTTCATATTCGTCAGACCACGTTCCCGGCTTTTTGTTTCCCGTTCTGGGCCATGACGCCCACCAGGGCGTGAGGCACATACAGCTCCTCCAGATAGTCGATCTCATCCTGAGAAAGTTCCAGGTCCACCGCCTTGGCCGCGCCCTCCACATGGGAAAACTTCGTCGCGCCCACCACCGGGGCGGTCACCTTGGTGAGCAGCCACGCCAGGGACACCTCCGTCATGGACACGCCCCGCCGGTCCGCGATCTCCGCCACACGGGCGATGATCTTCCCGTCCGCCGCGGCCGTGGCGTCATACTTGAATTTGGCGTAGGCGTCCTCCCGCAGCCGCTTGCTGGTCTCGCCGGGGCGCTTGGAAAGCCGTCCGCCCGCCAGAGCGCTGTAGGGCGTCATGGCGATGTTCTGGTCGGCGCAGAAGGGGGCCATCTCCCGCTCCTCCTCCCGGGCGATCAGGTTATAGTGTCCCTGCACGGACACGAATTCCGTCAGGCCGTTCTCCCGGGCGTAAAAGTTGGCCTTGGCAAGCTGCCAGGCGAAGCAGTTGGAGATGCCGATGGCCCGCGCCTTGCCAGCCTTGACCGCATTGTGCAGCCCCTCCATGATCTCCTCCATGGGCGTGTGGTAGTCCCACATGTGATAGATGTACAGGTCCACATAGTCCAGCCCCAAATTTTTCAGGCTCTGGTCCAGATAATTCTCGATGTGCTTCTGCCCGCTGACGCGGTTGTCGATCTCCTCCTGGGTCCGGGGCGTGAACTTGGTGGCGATCACGTAATCGTCCCGCTTGGCCAGCGCCCGGAGGGCCCTGCCCACATACTGTTCGCTGGTGCCGTTCTGGTAGGCGATGGCGGTGTCAAAGAAGTTGACGCCCAGGTCCAGGCCCCGCTTGATGATCTCGCGTGTCTCGGCCTCGCCCACGGTCCAGCTGTGCTGCCCCGTGGCGGCGTTTCCAAAGCCCATGCACCCCATGCACACGCGGGACACGGTCAGGTCGGACGCACCCAGTTTCGTGTACTTCATTTTTCGCCTCCTAAAAGCCGCTTCACACAGTTGTACGTGATCTCGTAGATGGACTGGAACACGTAATTGACCCCTGCCTGCTCCATGGCCGCGCGCTGCTTTTCGGTGACGAAGGTGTAGGGGTAGATGCCGAACATGAACGGGAAGAAGGTGTAGAGAAAGCCTTGCTTTTCCTCCTGGGACATTTCGGGAAAGTACTTCTCCAGGCACCCGCGGACAGTCTGCAAAGACTTGCCGTAGACCGTCTTGAACTCCGCCAGGCGCTCCGGGCGGCTGCCCGTCTCCATGTCGTAGTGGTTCATGCTCATGATCTTCAGCAGCTGCGCGCGCTTTTCCATCGTCCGGGCGAACTTGTCCGCGAACGCCTCTATCGTGAGGGCGTCGTTTTCCGCCATCATGGCCTGCAGGTCGGCGATCCACAGCGCATATTCCCGCTGGAGCAGCGCCAGGAAGATCTCCTCTTTCGTCTGGAAGTAGTTATAGATGGACGTTCTGGTGAAACTGGTGGCCGCGCTGATATCTTTCATGGTGATCTCTTTGAACCCCATGGTCTGATAGAGCGCTTCGCAGGCGTTTATGATCTCCTCTTTCCGGGCGCGGGTCAGCTCCGGCGATCCCTTCGGCATGCTCCGTCCCCCCTTCGGGTGTTCTGACATCCTGTCAGCACACAGTATAGCATCATTCTGACACCGTGTCAATATCCACAAAACAAAAAGAGAAAGCCCTCAAAGGGGCTTCCTCCTCTTTATTTCCTGCCCAGAGCGAACTTGCCCGCCCGCATGGAGGCGATGACGCCCCCGTCGATGAGAAGGTCCGTGCCGGTGATGAACCCCGCGTCCGGCCCCAGCAGGAACGCGCCCGCCGCCGCGATCTCGTCGATGGTGCCCGTGCGCCGGGCTGGGGAGGCGTCGATCATGCCCTGGTAAGTGTTGCCGGGGGCGTTGAATTCGTCATATGCCAGGGGCGTGACGATGATGCCGGGGCTGAGGGTGTTGATCCGCGCCCGGCGCGCTCCCCAGGTGGTGGCGGCCGCCGCCTGGACCCGGAGCTGGTTGGCCCGCTTTGCCACGATGTAGGCCGCGCCGGAGGTGGGCGTCTTGCTCCCGTCCAGGCAGGGCAGCTTGGCCAGCTCCGCCGACGGCGCCATGGCCAGGGCCTGCTCGTCCTCCGCAGTCAGGGCCGAGGGCATATACCCGGTCTGGCTGGCCACCACAAGCCCCGCGCCGCCGGGGGCCATCACCGCGCCGAAGGCGTCGATGGCGTAGGCGGTGCCGATCAGGTCCAGGGCGATGATGTGTTCCGGCTTGGCCTGGCTGGGGGAGGCCCCCGCCGTCATCACGAAGGTCCTGACCGGCCCCAGGGAGGCGGCCTTTTCCGCAAAGGCTCTCAGGGAAGCCGGGTCACAGGCGTCCACGACGTGGGTGGTCACGTCATAGCCGCTGTACTGGAAATCATGGCTCACCCGTTCCAGGGCTTTTTCGCTGATATCGCCCAGGAGTATCTTTTTGCCCGCCGCCACGCGCCGGACGATAGCGGTGCCCATGGCCCCCGCGCCCAGCAGGACCACCACATCTTTATTCTCGTTCCGATCCAGGATCATGTCATTTCTCCTTTACTTCCCCAGCATATCGGCGCACTGGGCGAGATATTTGGTAATGGGCAGGTGCTGGGGGCAGGCCCGCTCGCACTGTTTGCAGCCGATGCAGTCAGAGGCCCGGTGGCCCTCGCTTGTAACGGCGGCGTAGCGCTCCTTCGCCTGGACCATCTGGCCGTTGCCAAGCTGCTTGTTGGCGGCGGCGAAGATGTCCGGGATGGGTATCTGCTTGGGGCAGCCGTCCGTGCAGTAGTGGCAGGCGGTGCAGGGGATGGCCGCGGAGTGGCCCAGGATACGCTGGGCTTCTCGGATGATGCCCTGCTCGTCCTCGTTCAGCGGCTGAAACTCCTTCATGTAGGAGAGGTTGTCCTCCATTTGGGCCACGCTGCTCATGCCGGACAGGACCGTGATGATCCCGTCCAGGCTGGCCACGAACCGGATGGCCCAGGAGGCCGGAGAGGCGTCAGGGGCGTAGTCCGTGAACAGCTTTTTCACCGCCGCGGGCGGGTCCGCCAGGCTGCCGCCCTTCACCGGCTCCATGACCACGATGCTCTTTCCGTGGGAGCGGGCCATCTCATAGTTGGCCCGGGAGGTGACCTCCGGGTTTTCCCAGTCGGCGTAGTTGATCTGCAGCTGGACGAAATCCACCTCTGGGTGGTCGGTGAGCAGCTTGTCCAGCAGCTTCGGACCCGCGTGGAAGGAGAAGCCCAGGTGCTTGATGAGCCCGTCGGCCTTCTTCTGGGCTACATAGTCCCACAGGTGGAACTTGTCATATTTCGTGTAGTTGTTCTCCATCATGGCGTGGAGCAGGTAGTAATCAAAGTACCCCGCGCCGGTGCGCTCCAGGCTGGTGGTGAACTGCTCCTTGGCCGCCTTCTCGTTGGGGGCCATCAGAAAGGCGTTGAGCTTGGTGGCCAGGGTGTAGCTGTCCCGGGGATAGCGGTCCACCAGGGCTTTTTTGATGTCCTGCTCCGAGGTCCCGTACACGAAGGCGGTGTCAAAGTAGGTAAAGCCCGTCGCCATGAACAGATCCACCATTTTCTTGACCTGCTCAATGTCCGTCACGTCTCCCTTTTTGGGCAGGCGCATCAGGCCAAAGCCCAGCTTGGGTGTCTCTTTTCCGAAATAGTCAGACATGGGGTGCTCCTCCTTTTCAGTCGATATATCCGCCGTCCGCCAGCCAGCTTTCCACGCTCTGGGCGGCGCTGTCCCGGTCATTCTGGGCGGTGCTGCCCCGGATGGCAAGGCCCTCGCCCACGCTGGCGTCCGGGCAGATGTCCTCGATCGTTCCCGGCGT
>CANRPD010000067.1 GCA_947632385.1 uncultured Clostridia bacterium
AGCGCGGAGAAGGCCAGCTTGTCCTCCCCGGCGTTCAGGGAACACACCCCGTTGGAGAGCGCCTCCGGCAGCATGGGCACTACCCGGTCGGCAAAATACACCGAGGTCCCCCGCCGGTACGCCTCCCGGTCGATGGCGCTCCCGGGCCGCACGTAGTGGGACACATCCGCGATGTGCACCCCCAGGGAGTACCCCTCGTCCGTCTTCAGCACGGAAATGGCGTCGTCCAGGTCCTTGGAGTCCGCCCCGTCGATGGTGAACACCGGCTCATCCCGCAGGTCCAGCCGTTGTGCCAGATCCTCCGGCGTCACCGTCATCCGGGCGATGGCCTCCGCCTCCCGCAGCACCTCCTCCGGGAATTCCGTGGGGATGCCGCACCGCACCAGAATGGCGTCGGCACACACCCGGGCCCGGTCGCCGGTGCCGAAGACATTGAGCACCCGGGCGGCTTTCCACTCCCCGTTTTGGGTCAGGGGCTGCACCAGCACCTTGTCGCCGTCCTTAGCCCCGTGCAGGTCCCCGGCAGCCACCGTGAGATCGTACCGCACCGCCGCGTCCGGCGTCACCCGGGCGCCTGCCTCGTCCACATGCACCGTGCCGGTCATGGGCTCCTCGCTGCGGGCCCGGACCTTCTTCACTCGGCCGCTGGGCCCCTTGTCCGCGGCCCGCAGGTCCGTCAGGATCACCGTATCCCCCACAAAGGCCCCGTTGAGCCCGCTGCCTGGGATGAAGATATCCTCGCTGCCCACCCGGGGCCGGGCGAACCCGAACCGCTCCGAAACGGACACAATCACGGCCTCTACGTCCCCGGAATGGGGCGTCAGCTTCACCCAGTTGTCCTTGTCCACGGTGACTTCCCCGTTCTCCCGCAGCCGGTCGATGCACTGGGCGAACACGTCTTCCCGCCGCACGCCGGATTCCCGCATCAGGGAGCGGTACGGCACCCCGTCCTTGCCGGAAGACCGCCGCAGGGCGGCCACGATGAGCTTTTCCTCCAGGGTCTTGGCGGCGCTGGGCAGCTCGTAATAGGCCCCCGTCTGTTCGGAGGAATAGGCCACCCGCCCTCCGGGGCCGCGGCCCAGACCGCCGCGCCGGTCATTGTTCTTGTTCATAGTCCTCTTTTCCGGGGTCAAACGTCCCCTGTGCTTGTTTGCAGATCATTCACCAGCTGCTTGAAATGCCGCCCCCGCACCTCGAAATTGGGGTACAGGTCAAAGGCCGCCGAGGCCGGCGACAGGGACACGATGTCCCCCGGCCAGGCATGGGCCCGGGCCGCCGCCACCGCCTGCTCCATGGTCTCCACCCGCAGGATCTCCGGGTGCTCCCGGGCATACTCCGGGGCCCCGGTCACGGCCGCTTTGATCTTCTCCGCCGTGGCCCCCATCAGGATCAGCGTCTTCACCTTCCGGCAGATCACCGGCCCCAGGGGGTCGTAGGGGATATGCTTGTCATACCCGCCGCAGATGAGCAAGATCTTCCGGTCGTACAGGGACAGCGTCCCGGAGATGGTCCGCGACGGGCTGCTGGCGATGGAGTCGTTGTAGTACCGCACCCCGTCCAGCTCCCGCACCAGCTCCGCCCGGTGCTCCACCCCGGGGAATTCCCGGGCCACCCGGCGGATGGCTTCGGGGGAAACGTCCCCCCACACCGCGCCGATGGCCGCCATCAGGTTCTCCACGTTGTGCCAGCCGGGGATCCGGATTTCCCCCACGTCCAGCACGGGCTCCTGTCCCACGAACACCGTCTTCCCGTCGCACCAGACCCCCCGTTCCACCGGTCCCCGGCGGCTGAAGGTCCAGCAGTCGCCCCGCACCTGGGGCGCAAAGGAGGCGGTCCAGTCGTTGTCGGCGTTCAAAACGGTGCGTCCGTAGCCGCTCTGGTGCAGAAAGACGTTCTTTTTCGCCTCCACATACTCGTTCATGCTCTTGTGCACGTCCAGGTGGTTGGGGGCCAGATTCGTCACCACGGCCACGTCCGGGCTCTCCCGCATGGAGATGAGCTGGAAGCTGGAGAGCTCCGCCACCGCGCAGTCCCCTTCGCCGATGGATTCGATCTCCGGCAGCAAAGGCTTGCCGATGTTCCCCCCCAGGTGGACGGTCCTGCCCTGGGCCTTCAGCATCTCGGCCAGCAGGGTGGTGGTGGTGGTCTTGCCGTCGCTGCCCGTCACGGCGTAGATCTTACAGGGGCACAGCCGGAAAAAGGTCTCCATCTCGCTGGTGAGCACCGCTCCCCGCCGCCGGGCCGCCTCCAGCTCCGGCAGGTCCGTGCGCATGGCGGGGGTCCGGAAGATCACGTCCTCCGTGAGCCCCTCCAGGTACCCGTCGCCCAGCACCAGACGGACGCCCAGCTCCTGCAGCTTCCGGCCGTTTTCTCCCAGTTCCGCAAGGCTGCGGCGGTCCCGGGCGGTCACCCGGGCGCCCTTGCGCCCGAACAGCTCGATGAGGGGCATGTGGCTGCGCCCAATGCCGCAAAACGCCACACTTTTCCCCCGGATCCACTCAAAATACGCGTCTGCTCTCACGCGATCTCACTCCTGTCCTCCGGCGTGCCCTCCCGGCGCAGCAGCTCCGGGTCGTCGGAATAGCTCTCGTACAGATGGTAGTATATGCCGTGCTGGGCCATGAGCTCCTCATGGGTGCCCCGTTCCTCGATGCCCTTGTCGGTGAGCACCAGGATCACCGTGGCGTTCTTGATGGTGGTCAGCCGGTGGGCGATGGTGAAGGTGGTGCGGCCCTTGGCCAGCTTTTCCAGCGAGGCCTGCACGATCTTTTCGCTCTCGTTGTCCAGAGCGCTGGTGGCCTCATCCAGGATCATAATGGGCGGGTTCTTGAGGAACGCCCGGGCGATGGAAATCCGCTGCTTCTGCCCGCCGGAGAGCTTCACGCCCCGCTCGCCCACATAGGTATCATACCCATTGGGCAGCTCCTGGATGAACCCATGGGCCCCGGCCTGCTCCGCCGCGGCGATCACCTCTTCCCGGGTGGCGCCGGGCCGGCCGTACTCGATGTTCTGGAACACCGTGCCGGAGAACAGGTACACGTCCTGCTGCACGAAGCCGATCTGCCCCCGCAGGGACTGGAGGGTCACGTCGTGGATGTTCTGCCCGTCGATGAGGATGCGGCCGCCGGTGAGGTCGTAAAACCGGGGGATCAGGTTGCACAGCGTGGTCTTTCCCCCGCCGGAGGGCCCCACCAGGGCGATGTTCTCCCCGGGGCGGACGTGCATGTTGATGTGGGAGAGCACGTCCTTGCCGCCGTCGGAATACTTGAAGCTGACGTTCTCAAAGGTGACCTCTCCGGCAGTCACCGTCAGGGGCCGGGCGCCGGGCTCGTCGAAGATGTCCACATCGGCGTCCATGATCTGCAAAAAGCGCTCGATCCCCGTCATGCCCCGCTGGAACTGCTCCGCGAACTGCACCAGCTGCCGGATGGAGGCGATGAGCGTGCCCACGTACATGATGTAGGCCACCAGGTCCTCCGGCCGGATGGCCCCCCGGATGAGGAACACGGAGCCCACCACCAGCACCAGCAGGTTCATCAGGCCGTCAAAGACCCGGTTGCTGGCGTCCAGGCCGCCCATGTAGAGGTAATACTTGCGCTTGAGCCCCAAAAACAGCTTGTTTCCGTGCTCGAACTTCTCCGTTTCGATGCCCTCATTGGCAAAGGACTTGACCACCCGCACCCCCAGCAGGCTGTCCTCCACCTGGGCGTTGATCTCCCCGATCTGCACCCGCTGCTTCCGGTTCTGCTCCCGGAGCTTCAGGTTGAAGTAGATGGCCACCGCCACCATCACCGGGATCACCGAGAACACGATGAGGGTGAGGCTCCGGTTGACCCCGCAGAGGATGACGAAGGACCCCACGATCTTGATGGTGGAGATGAAGATCTCCTCCGGGCCGTGGTGGGCGAATTCCGTCACGTCGAACAGGTCCGTGGTGATGCGGGACATGATCTGCCCCACCTTGGTGTTGTCAAAGTAGTTGAAGGACAGCTTCTGCAGGTGGGCGAACAGGTCAGAGCGCATGTTGGTCTCGATCTTGGCGCCCATCACGTGGCCGGTGTTGGCCATGAAGAAGTTGGCCGCCACGTCCACCACCCGCAAAAACAGGTACAGCGCCCCGATGCGCAGCACGAAGGCCAGGGTCAGGGACGCCGCGTCGTTGATGGCCAGGTTCGTCACCCGGCGGATGAGCATGGGCAGTGCCAGTTCGCACACCGTGGTCATGGAGGCGCAGAACAGGTCGAACAGCAGGATGCCCTTGTACCGCAGAAAATAGGGGAGCACCCGCCGCAGCTGCCCGGTTTTTTTGGAAGGTTTTTCCGTTTCCATTGGCCGTTCCTTTCTCGCTGGGAAAGCATTTTGCATACAGGGTATAGTATACCACATTTTGGCCCAAAAGTCAAGTTGGCCCAATCTGCCGCTGCCCCCCCTTTTGTAGTGCTACAATACATATTGGACAAGGGAGCTGGGAAGTTCACAAAAAAGAGAAGAAGGAACCGGCCAA
>CANRPD010000068.1 GCA_947632385.1 uncultured Clostridia bacterium
ACGTGGCACAGCCAGGAGAACGTCCAGCCGCAGCGGCCCTGCATCCACACGCTCTTGTCGGTGGAGTAGATCTGCCCTGTCCGGTCCAGGCAGGTGTACACGCCCCCGTGCTCGGCGTCCATGCCGTGCTCCAGCCAGAAGTCCACGCAGGCGCGAAGCTCCTGCTGCACCCAGGCCTGGTACGCGCGCAGCTTATCCTTCACAGCATCCATGATAGGTCCCGCTCCCTTCGTTTCATTTGTGATAAGACCACTATATTGTCTTTTTCTGGAAAGGTCAAGCAAAACCGCGCCTGAAACAAAATTTTTGTTATCCCCTTGACAAGTTGAAAAAAACTGGTAGCCTAGAGGGAGAGGCTTCCGGCACTATTTATTTAACCTATATAAATAATTTGCTGAAAACACGAAAAATTTTCACCAGGAGGTCGAGATCATGGATCATTTGGGCATCGACGTGACCGTCAAAAACGCACCCCCGCTGGACCCGGGCTTTCTGCCGCTGAACCGCTTCTGTGAGGCGTTTCTGGCAACCGCAAAGGAGCCCTTCGACATCGCCGTGGAGCGGGCCGCCGGCCAGATGGCGGTGTACAAGACCTTCGTCCACGGCACACCGGACCGCTTCCGTGCGGACGTGTACTACATCGAGCGCATCGTCAAGACCCTGCTGTGGATGAAGGGCGGCTTCCGGGTGTACCTGTGTGGGAACAAGGCCGTGTGCGACGCCATCGCCAAGATCTACGCCGACGGCGGCCAGCAGGACTTCGACTTCCACTTCATGGCCCACGTGTTCGAGCACCCCTTTGAGGTGGTGCGGGTGGACAAGGTCCCCGAGGCCGTGGACTCCCCCCAGCGCATCGGCGGACACATGGACGGCTGCCGCATCGGCTTCGACGCCGGCGGCTCCGACCGGAAGGTCTCCGCCGTGATCGACGGCGAGAGCGTCTACTCCGAGGAGGTGGTCTGGTACCCCAAGATCACCGCCGACCCGGACTACCACTACGAGGGCATCGTCTCGGCCCTCAAGTCCGCCGCGGAGCACCTGCCCCGGGTGGACGCGGTGGGCGTGTCCTCCGCCGGCATCTACATCAACAACCGCACCATGCGCGCAAGCCTCTTCCTGCAGGTGCCGGACGACCTCTTCGACGCCAAGGTGAAGGACATCTACATCCGGGCCATCACGGATACCTTCGGCGACGTGCCCTACGCGGTCATCAACGACGGCGACGTGTCCGCCCTGGCGGGCATGATGAGCCTGGGCGAGCCCAACGTGCTGGGCATCGCCATGGGCACCAGCGAGGCGGTGGGCTATGTGGACGCGGACGGGTGCATCACCGGCTGGCTCAACGAGCTGGCCTTCGTGCCCGTGGACGCCAATCCCGCCGCCATGCGGGACGAGTGGAGCGGCGACATCGGCTGCGGCGTGAAATACTTCTCCCAAGACGGCGTCATCAAGCTGGCCGGCCCCGCCGGCATCGAGCTGGACGAGAGCCTCTCCCCCGCCCAGAAGCTGAAAGCCGTCCAGGAGCTGATGGAGGCCAATGACGAGCGGGCCAAAAAGGTCTATGAATCCATCGGCGTGTACCTGGGCCACGCCCTGGCCTATTACTATGACCTCTACCACTTCCGCCATGTGCTGCTGCTGGGCCGGGTCATGTCCGGCAAGGGCGGCGACCTGATTTTGGCAAAATGCAAGGAAGTCCTGGCCGACGAATACCCGGATGTGGACAAGGCCATCCACCCCGCCCTGCCCGACGAGAAGTTCCGCCGGGTGGGCCAGTCCGCGGCGGCGGCCAGTCTGCCCGCCATAATAGGAGGCTGAACCATGAAAAAACACATCGTCTGCTTCGGCGACTCCAACACCCACGGCTACTGCGCCGACCCCGCCGACTGCGCCGACGGCGGCACCCGCTTCAACGAGGAGGAGCGGTGGCCCTGCGTACTGCAATCCCTGCTGGGGGACAAATACCTCTGCCTGGAGGAGGGCCTGGGCGGCCGGACCACCGTGTTCGACGACCCCATCCACGGGGACCTGGCCGGCGTCGACTACATAAGCCCCTGCCTTCTCAGCCATGAGCCGGTGGACCTTCTCATCATCATGCTGGGCACCAACGACTCCAAGGAGCGCTTCGGCTGCACCGCCGCGGCGGTGGGCGTGGCCATGCAGCGGCTGATCCGCAAGGCCCAGAGCACCCTGTGCTGGACGGAAAAGGGCCCCAACGTGCTGGTGGTGGCTCCGCCGCCCATCGGGGAGGGCTTCTTTGACCCGGCCATGGGCGAGGGCTGCCGGGAGCGCACCCTGGGCATGGCCGCCGCCTTCAAGGACGCTGCCGCCCTCACCGGGGCCCATTTCATGGACGCAGAGGCATGCGAATTCAACCCCATCGACCACATGCACCTGACCCGCAAGGGCCACAGCCAGCTGGCCCGCATGCTGGCCGAACGCATCCCCGCGCTGGTGTAAGGTAAACAGATCGGGCGCGCTGCTGATCGCAGCGCGCCTTTCATCACCCGCCCCGGAATCCGGCCCCCTCGTCAGAAGGGATCTTTTCAACGCCCGGTAGAACCGCCGGCTCGCTTTTCACGGAACAGGTTATTGAATCGGACCGGGCATGGCGGTATATTGAGGGCATGAGGGACTTCTTGAAAAAATGTTTGGAGGTTTGGACCATGGATATAAAAGCGGTCGGGCGTCAGATAGCCGATCTGCGCCGGGGCAAGGGCATGACCCAGGCGGAGCTGGGCGAGCGGCTGGGCGTCACCTTTCAGGCCGTCAGCAAGTGGGAGCGCGCCGAGACACTGCCGGACACAGCGCTGCTGCCGGCGCTGGCGGCAGTGCTGGAGACCACGGTGGACAACATCCTCTCCGGCGGCCGCCCAACAGCCGCCTACACCAGAAAGCTCACCATTGAGGACCTGCGCCGGGGCATTCGCTGCCTGGACGACATGGGGCGTCTGCTGGGCCGGGACAGCCTTATCTATCTGGCCGCCGTGGATGGGATAAACACCCGCATGAACACGGAGATACGGGACTCCTTTTCGGATAAGCACATCTTTGAGGTCTTCGTGGCCGAGGCAGCTATCCAGGGGCTCATGTCAGGGGCATATCTCGACCCCACAGATGTGAAAAATGGCTTCGACAGCCCGAAGCTCCGGGACATCGTGCTGGACAAGTGCGCCGCCTGCGGGATAAGGTAAAAAGACTGCTGCTGCACTTGATGCCATTATTCACAGCTGCATAAAACGCCCCTCTCCTGCGGGAGAGGGGCATATATTATGTAAACTTACTGTTGAGCAGCAGCCACGAAGGCGGCAAATATCTTTTGGCTGGCCTGGTCGGTGCGGAAGGAGAACTCCGGGTGCCACTGCACCGCCCAGACGAAGCGCTTTCCCGGCATGTACACGGCCTCTGTGAGCCCGTCCGGGGCCTGAGCCATGACCGCCAGGCTCTCCGCCAGAGTGCGCACGCCCTGGTGGTGGCAGCTGTTGACGCCGATCTCCGCCGCGCCCAGCAGCGTCCCCAGGGGCGCGTCCGGGACCAGGTCCACGGTGTGGGCCGCGGCGTCGTAGGGCGGCTTCATCCGGTGGGTCACCGCCGACGGCATTTGGGTGGGGATGTCCTGCCACAGGTCCCCGCCCAGGGCGGCGTTGATAAATTGGATGCCCCGGCAGATGCCCAGGATGGGCTTGTCCAGCGCCAGCACCCGCTCCAGCAGGGCCGTCTCCATCCCGTCCCGCGCCGGGCATATCTCCTCCAGGCCGGACAGAGGGCTTTGGCCGTACAGCGCCGGGTCCACGTCCTGGCCCCCGGTGAACAGAAATCCGTCGCACAGCGCCGCCAGCCGGTCCAGGTCCTGCCCGTTCCCTGTCAGCGGCAGCATCACCGGCAGGCCTCCGGCCTGCGCCACCCCGTCCATGTATCCGGGCAGCATCCACAGGCTGTCCCGCCCTATGTCCACCAGCGGCACCACGCCCACAAGCGGCTTTTTCATAACGTGTCCTCCCAAAAAGAAGGCAATGGGGCCTTGCAAAAGACTCCATTGCCTTTTTGTATGTTCTTTTGCCTTACTTGGCGGCCTTGGCGGCGCGAATGGCCTCCGTCAGCATCGGCGTCACCTTGAACAGGTCACCGCAGATG
>CANRPD010000069.1 GCA_947632385.1 uncultured Clostridia bacterium
GCAGAATATCCGCATCGAGTATGACCTTGTGGGATATATCCCGTTGGATAAGCTGATGGAACAGGAAAAGCAGGAAAAGCAGGAAACGGCATGACTGAAATCATGCCGTCCCTGCAAAACTTGATAAACCTTTCTTATGACCCCCGGACAAACGACCGGGCGGTTTTTTGGGCCGGTTTTTACAGCTCGGCCACGGCTTCGATCTCCACCAGGGCGCCCTTGGGCAGGGCCCCCACCTCAAAGCAGCTGCGGGCGGGCTTGTTGGGGAAGTGCTTCTCGTACACCGCGTTGAAAGCGGCAAAGTCGCTCATGTGCTGCAAAAAGCAGGTGGTCTTCAGCACCTTCGTCAGGTCGCTGCCGGCCTCCTCCAGCACCGCCTTCAGGTTCTGGATGGCCTGTTCCGTCTGCTCTTCGATGCCGCCGACGGCCATTTCCCCGGTGACGGGCACCAGCGGGATCTGCCCGGAGGTAAACACCAGGGCATCGGTGGCCATGGCCTGGGAATAGGGGCCGATGGCGGCGGGCGCGTTCTTCGTTTCGATCTTCTTCATGTGGGATCAACCTCTCTCTATAATGTAATCCAAATCGGATTCCGAAAATGATCTCCCCGGCCTCACGGGCACTGGGGCAGCCTTTCCCATCCCCCCAGCAGGTCCGCCATCGCCGTGGCGGCCATGAGCAGCCCTGCAGCCGCGGGCACAAAGGCCGTGCTCCCGGGGATCTGCCGCCGGGCCGGGGGCGGCGGTTCTTCGGCGGGGCCGGGAGTGCGGGCCGGTTCCAGGGAATACACCGTTTTCAGCCGGGGGACGCCCCTGCGGCGCAGCTCCTTGCGCATCACCCGGGCCAGGGGGTCCCCGGCGGTGGAGAACAGATCCCCCACCCGCAGGGCCGTGGGGTCCAGGCGGTTCCCGGTGCCCATGCAGCTGAGCAGTGGGGTCCCGGCTTCCTGGGCGCACAGCGCCAGCTGGATCTTCCCCGTCACCGTGTCGATGCAGTCCAGCACATAGTCGAACCCGCCGAAATCAAAGGCCCGGCAGGTCTCCGGCAGGAAAAACGTCTCATAGGTCTCCACCCGGGTCTCGGGACAGATGTCCCGGATCCGCGCTCGGGCCGCCTGGGTCTTGAGGACCCCCAGGGTGCTGTGCAGGGCCAGCAGCTGCCGGTTCAGGTTGCTTTCGGAAACGGTGTCGTTGTCCACCAGCACCAGGGTGCCCACTCCGGAGCGCGCCAGCGCCTCCACGGCGTGGCCGCCCACGCCGCCCAGCCCGAACACCGCCACCCGGCTGGAGCCCAGCCGTTCCAGGGCGTCCGCCCCCAGCAGCATCCGGGTCCGGGAAAACCCGTCTGCCATCAGTCCTGCTCCACGGCCGCCGGCCGGGAGAGAATGGCGTGGAACACCGCCGGGTCCACCTTGGGCTGCCGGTCATAGGTGTACACCCCGTTTTGCTCCTGCTCGATGTCCGTCAGCTGGGTGTAGCAGAAGCCCATCATCCCGGGGTGATCCAGCAGCACGTCCGCCAGGGCCTTGAACCGCTGGATGTACTCCTCCTGGGACTGGGCGGCGTTGCCGTAGCTCCAGGCCTCTCCCGACAGGGAGAACCCGATGCCGCCGTACTCGCTGACCAGGATGGGCTGCCCGTGATAGGGCTGCCGCTTGGCATACCGGTCGAAGAACGGCCCGTCCTTGGGGAAGTGGGCGGCAAACTCCGCCGCGTCCTGGGTGTAGTCGTGGAGGTCGTGGATGTCCGTCTCGGTGTGGAAGTTCCCGCTAGTGTCGATGCACGGCCGGGTGGGGTCCGCCGCCTTGGTGGCCCGGTACACCGTGCGCAGCACGTCGTCGCACTGCCGGTTGCCGTGCTGGTCCCAGGTCTCGTTGAAGGGGCACCAGCCCACGATGGCCGGGTGGTTGAAGTCCCGCTCCAGCTCCTCCAGCCACTGGGGCAGAATGCCGTAGATGCTCTCCGGCCGGGTGTGGTCCAGCCCCCAGTTGGGGAATTCCCCCCACACCAGATAGCCCAGCCGGTCCGCGTGATACAGGAACCGCTCTTCAAAGACCTTCTCATGCAGCCGCGCCCCGTTGAAGCCCATGGCCATGGAGCGCCGGATATCCGCCTCCAGCTCGGCGTCGGTGGGGGCGGTGTACACGCCCTGGGGATAGAACCCCTGGTCCAGCACCAGCCGCTGGAACACCGGCCGCCCGTTGATCCGGCAGCAGGTCCCGTCCAGGGCCACGCTGCGCAGGCCGAAATAGCTCTGCACCCGGTCCTCCCCAAAGGTGAGCACCAGGTCATACAGCCCGCCCACGCCGGGCTCCCACAGCCGCTTTTCCGTGAGGGGCACCGTCACGGTCACCGTGCCTCCGGCGCTGTCCGCCGCGGCACTGCCCACGGGCTTCCCGTCCAGCAGCGCCTGCACGGTCAGCTGCCCCGCTCCCGCCACCTGGGCGATGACGGTGACGCTGGGCCCGTAGATGTCCGGCAGCACCCGGATCCGGTCCACATACGCCTGGGGAGTGAATTCCAGCCACACGCTCTGCCAGATGCCCGTGGTCCGGGTGTAGTCGCAGTCGTGGGACGCATATTCTTCGCTCTGCTTGCCCCGGGGGATCATGGGGTCCCGGGTGTCGTCCTCGGCAAACACCGTCAGGGTGTTGGTCCCGGCCCGCAGCCACGGGGTGATCTCCACGCGGAAGGACACATAGCCCCCCACGTGGCCCCCGGCCTCTTGCCCGTTGACGTACACCGTGCACCGGTGGTCCACCGCGCCGAAGTGCAGGAACACCCGCCCGGCCAGCGCCTCTTGGGGGATGTCCACCGTCCGCCGGTACCACACGCCGTAGAGGAAGTCCCGCACCCCCACCCCGGACAGCTCGCTTTCCGGGCAGAAGGGCACGTTGATGGTCCTGGAATAGACCGCTTCGGGGTCGGTCAGGCCCCGGGCGGCGCCGCTTTTTCCGTTGTCGATCTCAAACTGCCACGGGCCGTTGAGGCTCTGCCAGTGTTCCCGCACAAATTGGGGCTTGGGGTGTTCCGGACGGGGGATTTTCATAGGAGATCCTTCCTTTTTGGAAAAATTAGGAGCTTACCCTGATTATACCCGGGCGCTCCCGGCCTGTCAAGGCGGCAAAATCCCGCATTAGGGGTCCGATTTTTGGGCCCCCAGCTTTTCCGCAAAGGGCCTGGAGGGCCGCACCTTCCGGTTGTTGAAGTCCACGATCTCCGCGATGCGCCCCTCGGTCTGCTCCAGCTCGTCGATGAACTCCCGGGCGGAGAGCCGCCGGGCCCCGTGTCCCAGGATGATGATCTGTTCCAGCTGGTCGCTGGTGGCCACCCGCACCCGGTGATGCTTGGCCAGGTCATAGGTGGCCCGTTCGATGTACGCATCGGCGGTCTGGGCCTCCTTGGTGTACACCACCCGGATGTTCCGGTACTGCTCCACGCTGCCCGGGTTCCCCTTCACCCGGTATGCGTCGAACACCAGGATCACCACGTCCTTCCGGAACCCCTGATAGTTGCACAGCAGGTCCATCAGCAGCATCCGGGCGGCCTCCAGATCCTCCCGGGCCACCTGCTCCAGCTCCTTCGTGGCAAAGATGATGTTGTACCCGTCCACCAGCAGATACTCCGGCCCCGGCGGCAGGGGCTCTGCCCGGGGGGCCGGCCGGCTCTCGGCGGTCACGGGTTTGGGCGGCGGGGAAAAATCCCGGGGCTTCGCCTTGCCATAGGTCCGCTCGAAGAGCGCCTGCAGCTCCTTGTCCTCCTCCAGCGTCCCGGAGCGCACCAGGGGCCCGGTCTGTCCCGGCTTTGCGGGGGCGTCCCCCGCCTCCTGGCGCTTTTTCAGGGGATCCTCCGTGTGGGCGTAGTCGGGCACCCGGTCCCACGCCACCAAAAAGCCCGCCCCGTGGGCGCAGAACACCGAGTCCGGGGAGTTCTCCACATCCGCCAGGGGGTCATATCCCTGGGCCTGCACCACCGCCTGGGCGTTGTGGCAGGGCCGGTAGCCCCACAGGGTGCAGCTCAGCCGCCCCCGTCCCCGGGTGAGCTGCACCCTG
>CANRPD010000070.1 GCA_947632385.1 uncultured Clostridia bacterium
AGAATCGCGGAGTTCCGTTTGCGCACACGCTTCATCAGGTTGCGGATATACTCCACCGCCGTCTGGTTGGTGAGAAACAGGTACAGCTCATCGATGCTGGCCACCGTATTTCCCTGCTCCAGCAGCTGGTTTGCCATGTAGGACAGGATGTTGAAGAGCATGGCGTCCTTGAGACGTTTGTTGGTCTCCAGCAGCCCTTTCACGGAAAAGCATAGGAACCGCCCGTCCGCAACATTTGTATGCCCATTGAAGTATCGGCTTTCCGCGCCTTTGCACATGGAGTGGATCCCCAAACAGACATTTTGGAGCATTTCCTCGGTATACAGATATTTTCGCTTCTGGTCGTAGGTCCGATATTCTTCCTCGCACAGATCGTAGAAGTCGGAGAGGATGGGATAGTCCTTTGGGGTGAGTTTTCCGTAGTCGGTGGTATCGCCGATGCCGAAACGGGCGTAGAGCTTGAGAAGCAGTATTTCTATGGTGTCGATCTCCGCATCGGTGAAATCCTTATAGGTCCGGAAGAAGTCCTTGAGAAATGCAATGTGTTGAGAAAGCCGGGTCACCTTGCGGAAAGCCACAGGTTCTGTGGGATCCGAATCGCTGGCATCCTGATTCCAGAGCTTGGGTTCCAAAGGGTTTATGAGATAGTCTCCGCTCATAAAATCCACGGTGGCCCCGCCCAGGTTCATGGCCAGCTCGTCGTATTCGGCCTCTGGATCCAAACAGAGAACACGTTTCCCTGCCTCCCGGAGATTGGTCAGAAGCAGCTTGAGCAGGTAGCTCTTTCCCTGCCCGGAGTTGCCTAAAATGAGCACATTGGAGTTGGTCTTGTCCTCTGCCCGGCGGTCGAAGTCCACCAGCACATTGGAACCGAACTTGTCTCTGCCCAGGTAGAATCCGTGGGGGTCGGTCTTGCCGGAGAAGTTGATGGGGAAGAGGTTCGCCGCCGAACTGGCGGGCAGTACGCGTTCGAACTGCGCTCCAAACTGATTGGCTCCCACTGGCAGAACGGACATGAATCCCTCCTTCTGCCGCAGGGTCAGGCGATTTACGGAAATCTTACTTCTGGTGAGTTCCATAGATACGTCACTCTGGAGCTCCTTGAGTGCTTCGGGGTTCCGAGCTTTGAGCTCCAGGAACACCGACACATGGAGCAGAGGTTCCCTGTTTTTCCGCAGGTTCACCATGAGCTCCGCCACATCCTGGAGATTTCCTTCTGCCTCCACGGCGGCGTTTACGTCATTGCCGCCGGTCATGAGTTTATTCTTTCGGGTCGCATTCTGAAAGATCTGCCGCTGCTCATATGGATCTACCAACCGGTGGTAAATGCGGAGCGTTACCCCGCTGCGGTCTCCCAGCTGGGAGAGGATCGCCTGTTCTTCCGTGCTGGGCGGATATTCCCGGATCACCCATACACACCGATAACTGTCCCCTACGAGGTAATGGTCCGGGTAAAAGCGCACGACGCCCGGCAGAATACAGTCGAAGAAGTCTTTGGTGCGCAGTGCGGCGTGTCTGGCTGGGGCTTTGCGTTTTGTATTCATGTTGTGTCACTTCTTTCTGATATAGGGATGATAGTAGAATCGTTCATCTTTTGCACATTTCAGGGTCGACAACGGGCATTGGTTGCCCTACAACCGGTTTTTCCGAGGGTACTGGGGCAGTTTCACGACCGGAGGCCAACTCCACCCCCAACCGCCTCACAGGCGCAGATCACCAGCTCCCGCCGTGGGCGGTATCATAAACTGCCTCCCTCGCATCGATTGAGAAAATAAAAATCCCTCTATTGGCTGTCTGCCAAAAGAGGGATATCAAAAGAAACAAGTTTACAGATTCATATTGTGCGTGTAATCCGCCGCCACATCTACTTCCACATCGTTCGCCGGATTGTCTGCAACCGTCCGATGTGTAAGCGCCAGTTCCTCCAAATGTTTGAGCCGCTCCTCAAAAGCTGTGGAAATGGCCTGAATGCGCGCAGGATCCGCATATTCACCGGCGCCGGAGAGGATTTCCCGGATTTCCTCCGAAAATCCCATGAGCTGATCGAAGCGCAGCCAGTCCAGGGACGAGATCAGTTGGATCTGCTCCCGATGCGTCCGCTTAAAGGGCTTACACTCCGTCCTGTCACCGAATCCGTCCGCAACAATTTGGCCGGACAGCTTGTCATAACCCAGGGAAGTTCCACTGTCATAGATGGGGGCCATTCCAACCCATTCCAACGTGTCGGCGTTCCGCACCAGACCAAAGTTGTTGAGATGTCGATCTTCATTGAGCAGAAGGTAGTCTACCGCCAACATTTGATCCAGAGAGCGGGTCACCTTCGTCAGGCCTAGTTTCCTGCAACAGTTGATGAAATGCTGATACACAGACGTACTGTTGTCCTTCCGGGCGATCTGCATCACTCTCCAGGCGCTGACAAGCTCCGTTTCGGGAGAGATGAAATCTTCGCAGACACTATAGGGCTTTCCGCTGTCCCACAGGAGAGAGTAGGTCACGTGGGGGATCCCCAGCCGCTCCATCAACCGGGAAGCAATCACCTCATTAAAAGGTTGTTGGACAAACGGAGCACTGCCGCCTTTGAGCAAGCATCTTCTCCCATGGAGGATCTTCCACTGCTTGGGCAAAAAACCATCCGAGGTGTTGTCCGGCGTTTGAAAATCCATCTTTTTTCCGCCCACCGGCTTTCCCAACAGCAGATCGCCGATATCCTCTGAGAACGGATGATCAAAGAAATTCACGTCTTCCCACTGAATGTCCTGCCCCTTGGGCTTCATCCAGTACTGATCGGACAGGCTCAGTCCCAGGCACCTGGTCAAAAGCATTTGCGGATTTTCCAAGCCAAGGATTTCCATTGCTTTTCGGACGCCAGACCGGCTGGCCGGGATGGAACGGTCGATCCACCAACCGTTGAGGGCGGCGCGATCCAGAACGCCTCTTTTGACAGGAACGCCCACAGGCATATGAGAAACCGCCAGAATCTCCCGCACACGGAGGATATACCCTGTGACCTGATCCAGCTGCAGATCCGCCACAGGAACATTCTTGTGCATGAGGATACAATCCATTCCGCCGGCCCTCTCTTTTCCAATTGGATTTGCTCCAGACATTCTCAGAGATAGTATACTACATTCCCCCGTTCAAATCAATTCGTTTTTACGCCAGCAACCACCAGCCTTCCGCCGTGGGCAGAATCATAACAGGTGGAGAGGGAGAGGATCTGCTGGCCCGGTTCCGGGAGTGCGCCGGTTGTATACAGCGATCTGGAGCAGAGATCCGATACGGCATTGTACAGATCGTTGCCCGTGAGACAGCCGTACCACGCATCGTTCGCTTGGATCTTTGC
>CANRPD010000071.1 GCA_947632385.1 uncultured Clostridia bacterium
TAGGTCATGCCGTCCGACCCGACGTAGTTGCTGCCGTAATACGCGCTCACGGTTTTCCCCTCGGAGACGGTCATCGCTGCCGCGGAAAACGGAAATGCGGTGAGACACATCAGGACGGTGAGGAGCGCTGCCGTGACGCGCCGGACGTGCGTTTTGAGAAAATGTTTCATGGGCTTTCACAACCTTTCGTTGGCAATAGAAAAACCCCTCCGTTTTACCGAAGGGGTTTGGGTGGGTGATCTGGATGGAATCAATAGAGGAAGTAGAAGCAGTAACTTCCACCGCCAAGGGATTCCACATAGATCGAGAAGTATTGAAGCGGTGTGCCGCCGTAGGAGGCGATGAGGCCGGGCATGGAGCGCACATAGTCCTTGAGGCTGGTTTCCAGCGCCGCACCCTGGAAGCTCTGCGACGCGGTAACAGGCATCGACCACGAGGTGTTGGAGGGAGTAAGAGCCTCCCCGTCCATAGAGGTGACGTGCGTCAGCCCTATGCTTTGTCCAACGCCGATGAGGTCGGAGCGGATCGCGCTCACGTCGAACGGGTAGTCATACGGCCCGCTCGGAACTGGCTCCGGGATTGTCTCCGGAATGGACTCGGGTGTCGGCTCCGGAGTGGGGACTGCGGTCGGAGCGGCGGTTGGAGCCGGCGTCGGTATGGTCGTTGGGACTGAGGTGGGGATCGCAGTTGGTTGGGCTGTGGGAGTTGTCCGCCTTGCCGCGGGGGTATCAGCGGGAACCACCGTTGAGGTGTCTGCCGGGCTCTCTGCCGGATTCGGGGCAGTTACTTGCCGAGAAGAAGAGGGGGTCTCAGGCTTGCTGGATACTTCCGGAGCAACTGACGCTGTTTCTGCTGCCGTCTCGCTTTCCGGAGCTGCGGTTGATTTTGTCTCCATGCTTTCCGGGACGGCCACCTCTTCCGGTTTCTTCGTCGGTTTCGGGGCTGCCGTGGGCTTGCCCGTCACGGCGGTATTTTCAACCTTCGCAGTTGGTTTGGCCGTAACAGCAGGCTTGGGAGTGGATTTTTCTTTCACTTCACTGGCCGAAGAAGAAACTGTGACATTCACGGACGGGTCAGGGACTTTTGCTTCCAGCGCGGATTCGGCGCACCCGGTGAGGGCGGCAAATCCAATCGCCGCGGTAAGGATCAGGGCGGTTCGTTTCATCTCTCTCACTCCTTTGTTTTTCTCCATTTTACGCCATTTTTCACTTCCTGTGTACTGTGCGATCTCTTACCGTTTTATGCGAACAGGGAAGATTATATTTTCTCTTTCGGCTGGTAAGAAGAAATAAGAGAGGGTAAGAGTATGAGAGAGGGAGGGACGGACCTGTCCCGATTACCGTGCATCCCGATCTGCTCTGGACTTCAGGAATTTCCGGTAGTGCTCCAGCGCCTTGCAGACGTAATCCTCTGTCTGGCTGAGCGGGATGTTCTTCGGGATGAGCTCCCGGACACGTTCCCCGCGCAGCACGATGCGCTCCCGCTGGTTCGGCTTTTCTTCCGACATGATGGCGGTGATAGCTTCCGGCGTGAGTTTTCCCGCATCCTGCATCTTCCGCATACGGATGGTCTGATCGTGGGAGGGTGTGCAGTCGTTTGTGTCGATTTCGTCCACGACATCCCGCTGACTCTCCTCGTCCAGATACGACAGCTCCACGGCGGGGCGCATCTTGATCCTGCCCTCGTCTACAAATTCCAAAAGCTCCGGCACAAGGCTGGTCAGGCGGATGAAGCGATGGATTTGGTTTTGGCTATCACCAGATTCTTGGGCTATCACTTCGTCGGTTCGGAAATTCGTCCCCAGTGGGGACACATTTTCTTTGCTCGGCCTGCCCGCCTGTCTTTTCATGGCCTCCATCCGCATCTTGTAGGCAAATGCTTTCTCGCTGGGCAGGATCACGGACCGCTGGAAATTGCTCTCCACCATAAGGATGGTCGCTTCATCCCTTGTAAGATCGACCACCTCACATCGCAGGGTGTCCATTCCCGCGAGCTCACAGGCCCGTTTGCGTCGGTGTCCGGAGACAATTTCATACCTTCCATCCTCCTTTTGCCGCACTGTCGCCGGGGTAATGACGCCCCGTTCCTTGACGCTTTCAACAAGGCGCATCATGTCCTCATCATCCCGGACATGGAAAGGGTGGTCGGGAAAGTCGTCGATCTCGCTCAACGGAATATCCCGGATCTTTGCGAGCTTTGCTTCGTCCCGTTCTTCCTGTGTGGAGAAAAGGTCATCGAGCGTCGGCAGCGTGAAGTCGCTCTTTCTTCCTGCCATCGTGCATCACCTCTTTCGTAAAATCGGCATACGCCCTCGCCACGCTGCTGCTGGGTTCGTAAGCGTAGATGCTCATGCCCTTTGAGCTGACCTCTGCGGCTTTCACCGCCACGGGAATCGCCGTTCGGAAAATATGAATGACGTTTCCGAAGTTGTTTCGCAGAGCCTCTGCCGTGCTTCTAGCGAGGTTGGTTCTCCCATCCACAAGGGTGAGCAGAATCCCGTCGATCTTTAAGGACGGATTGATCCGCTTCTGCACTTTGGAGATCGTCTGCAAGAGCTGGGTCATCCCCTTTGCGGGAAGATACTGCGCCTGCACGGGGATAATCACGCTGTCCGCCGCTGTGAGCGAATTGAGCGTAATCATCCCGAGAGACGGCATACAGTCGATCAGGATATAGTCGTACCGACTTTTGACCGGTTCGAGGTATGACCGCATGGCGGTCTCCCTGCTCATGGCCGACACAAGGGACATTTCCGTGGATGCAAGCTCCAAATTGGCCGGGAGCAGATCGACCTGTTCCTTATGCGTGAGGATTCCTTCCATTGGGTCGCTGAACTCGTCTCGGATCGCCTCCGAGAGCTTGTCCGCAAGGGTAACGGGAATCGCATCCGTGTTCTGCCAGCCGAGGCAGGTCGTGAGATCGCCCTGCGGGTCTGCATCCACCAGCAGGACACGCTGCCCCTGCATGGCAAGTCCCACGCCGAGATTCAGCGTGGTCGTCGTTTTTCCGACACCTCCTTTCTGATTGCAAATGGCAATCGTTTTACAGTT
>CANRPD010000072.1 GCA_947632385.1 uncultured Clostridia bacterium
CCCCTCGTGAGAAACTCCTCTCTTTCTTCTCTAATCCTTTCCCTTCCACTGTCCAATATCATTGACAAACCTACACTGCAAAAAGGACACATTCACCAAAATTCGTTGACTTTGCCCGGCCTCCATGGTATACTTTTGGGGTGAATGGTCCGCGGGAACCGGACCCAAACAAAGGAGGAACCAAGCGATGATCGAAACCAAATATGGCAGGATCGAAGGCGTGGACCAGGGGGACTATGTGGAATATCGGGGCGTGCCCTTTGCCAAGCCCCCGGTGGGGGACCTGCGCTGGAAAGCCCCCCAGCCCCCGGAGCCCTTTGCGGGGGTGTATCAGGCCACGGAATTCAAGGCCAAGTCCGTGCAGGAGGACGGCCACTCCGGCCCGCCCTACGATCGGGATTTCCACGACGACCCGGGCTTTGAGCGCCCCAGCAGCGAGGACTGCCTCTATCTCAACATCTACGCCCCGAAGGACGCAAAGGGCTGCCCCGTGGCCCTGTGGATCCACGGCGGGGCGTTCATGGGCGGCTACAGCAGCGAAAAGGAATTCGACGGCGCGGCCTACTGCCACCGGGGCGTGATCTTCGTCAGCGTCCAGTACCGCTTGGGCGTGCTGGGCTTTTTGGCCCACCCCTGGCTCACCCAGGAGGCCGGGACCTCCGGCAACTACGGCACCCTGGACCAGCTGGCTGCCCTGGACTGGGTCATCGAGAACATTGCCGCTTTCGGCGGCGACCCCCAGAACATCACCGTCTTCGGCCAAAGCGCCGGGGCCATGAGCGTCCAGACCCTGGTGTCCTCTCCCCTGGCCGCCGGCAAGATCCAGCGGGCCATCCTGCAGAGCGGCGGCTCCTACGGCGTGGGCCTGCACCGGGACACCCCCCTGGCGGAGCAGGAATCCTACGGGGAGATCTTCGCCCAGGTGCTGGGGGCAAACAGCCTAGAAGAGATGCGGGCCAAGACCGTGGAGGAGATCAACGCCGCCACCGGGCCCTTCATGGGGCAGGTGTTTCCCCTGGCCAAGGGGCTGTTCCTGGTGCCGGTGATGGACGGCCGGGTGCTCACCGGCGGGTACTATGACCTGATGGACCGGGGCGAGATCCTGGATATCCCCTATCTGCTGGGCAGCACCAAGAACGATATCCTGGTGCCCCCGGAGGACCCCGGCAACAACCCCCTGGCCACCGGCAGCATCGCCTTCAGCCACAAGCTGGAGGAGCTGGGACGCAAGCCCGCCTATGTGTATTCCTTCACCCGGGACCTGCCCGGAGACGACCTGGGCGCCTGGCACTCCGCGGAGCTCTGGTACATGATGGGCACCCTGTCCCGCTGCTGGCGGCCCTTCACCCCGGCGGATGACGCCCTCTCGGACCGGATGGTGGACTACTGGACGAACTTCATGAAGACCGGCGATCCCAACGGCCCCGGCCTGCCCCGCTGGCAGCCCTGCAGCAAGGCGGAGCCCTTCGTGCTGGAGCTCAACATCTGACAAGTTCTCCCGCCCCTCTTGACAGATCCCCCCGTTGGGTGTATACTGTTTCTTGTGAGCCGGCGCACAGGGTCCATCGCTTTCAGGAAGGAAGCGCCTGCCGGCTCCCAAACTCCCTCCCCAATGTATGAAAGGCCACGAAGGCAATTTGCCCTTTTGAAAAAGGGTCTTGTCTTCGTGGTCCTTCTTTGTGGGAACAAACACTATACTCCTGGAGGAATGCTTCATGAAAAACCGCAAAATGATCGTCTCCCTGGTCCTCACCGCCCTGTGTGTGGCCTTGGGCATCGTCCTGCCCGTGGCAGTCCACGGCGTGCCCAACGCCGGCAGCGTGCTGCTGCCCATGCACCTGCCCGTGATCCTCTGCGGCATGCTCTGCGGCCCGGTCTACGGCCTGTGCTGCGGCCTGCTGGCGCCGTTCCTCTCCTGCCTGCTCACCAGCATGCCCGCCTGGGCCTATCTGCCCAGCATGCTCAGCGAGCTGGCGGTGTACGGCCTGCTGGCCGGCCTCTTCATCTGGATCATCCGCACCCCCAAAGAGACCCTGAACATCTACCTGGCCCTGGTGGCCGCCATGCTGGCCGGCCGGGTGGTCCACGGCATCGTCAACGCCCTGATCTTCCACGCCGGGAACTACTCCCTGCAGATGTGGTTGACGTCGGCCTTCGTCACCGCGCTGCCGGGCATCGTCATCCAGCTGATCCTGCTCCCGCCCCTGGTCATCGCCCTGCGCAAGGCCAAGGCGGCCATCCTGCCCGGGGACTGATCCCATCCCCGCAAGAACAAAGACCTCAGGCGCGCGTGTCGCCTGAGGTCTTTTGTTTCGGCTTTTTTATGCCCACGGCGGGTCTTGGACCGATCAGCGGGACAGGCCGGGGCCCACGACCATGCCGAAGGGGTTTTGCCCCGACCGGTCTGCGGCCCGGTTGGCGGTCTCTTCAAAGAGCTGGGCCGCCTGGGCGGCGTCCTCCCCCGCTCCCACGGACTGGAGCATGTTCCACCAGGCGGTGCGGGCCATGGCCCAGCCCGGGGTCACCTGATAGTAATCCCCCAGGTACGCCCGCAGCTGGAAATACTCCGTCATCAGGTCGTCGTTCTCGTAGATGTTGGGCACGTCCCGCACGGGCCAGAAAGTGGAGGACAGCACCGTCTGGGTATAGCGGTTGTTGTCCTCGGTCATAAACCGGATGAAGGTCTTGGCCGCGTCGATGCGGGCGTCGTCGCCGTTTTGGAACACCCCAAGACCCCAGATGCCCCCCTGCAGGTCGAACTGCCCGTTGTCGGTGGGGAAGGTCACCGGGAAGATGTCAAAGGCCCGGTCCGGGTTCTGGATGGTCTGGGTGACCTCGTTGCCCACGTTCCAGCAGAAGCACATGGCGGTCTCCCCGTCGCAGAACCGGGTGATGCTGTCCGCCCCCAGGGCGTCCGCTGCAAAGGTGATGCCCGGCAGGTCCTGGAGCAGCTCCAGGACCTGCCG
>CANRPD010000073.1 GCA_947632385.1 uncultured Clostridia bacterium
CGTAGGCCTCCCGGAAGGGCACGCCGTGCTCCACCAGCCAGTCGGCGCAGTCGGTGGCGTTGATGAACCCCGCCCCGGCGGCTTTGCGCATGGCCGACCGGTGAGGGGTCATGCCCGCGATCATGGGGGCCAGCACCCCCAGGCACAGCGCCGCCGTGTCCAGGCCGTCGAACAGGGCCTGCTTGTCCTCCTGCATATCCTTGTTGTAGGCCAGGGGCAGCCCCTTGAGCACCGTCAGCAGCGCCGTCAGGTCCCCGTACACCCGGCCGGTCTTGCCCCGGATGAGCTCGGCCATGTCCGGGTTCTTTTTCTGGGGCATGATGGACGAGCCGGTGACGTACCCCTCCGGCAGGGTGACGAACCCGAACTCCAGGCTGGACCAGAGCACCAGCTCCTCCGCCATGCGGCTCAGGTGCATCATCAGCAGGCTCAGGGCACTGAGGGTCTCCACGCAGAAGTCCCGGTCGGACACCGCGTCCAGGCTGTTGAGCACCGGTGCGTCGAAGCCCAGGGCCGCGGCGGCGGCCGCCCGGTCGATGGGGAAGCTGGTCCCCGCCAGGGCGCACGCCCCCAGGGGGCATTGGTTCAGCCGCTTTTTCGCGTCCGCCAGCCGACCGGCGTCCCGTGTGAGCATCATGGCCCAGGCGCACAGGTAGTGGCCGAAGGTCACCGGCTGGGCCCGCTGCAGGTGGGTATAGCCGGGCATGACCGCGTCCCTGTACGCCGCGGCCTTGTCCCGGATGGCCGCTACGGCGTCGCACAGCAGCGCGAGCAGCTCGTCGATCTGCCGGCGGGTGTACAGCCGCAGGTCCGTGGCCACCTGGTCGTTGCGGCTGCGGGCGGTGTGCAGGCGCTTGCCCGCGTCGCCGATGCGCTCGGTGAGGGTCATCTCCACGAAGGTGTGGATGTCCTCGGCGGACATGTCGATGGAAAGCTTTCCGCTCTCGATGTCCTGCAGGATGCCGGTCAGCCCCGCCTGAATGGCCTGGCCGTCCGCCTGGGAGATGATGCCCTGCTTTGCCAGCATGGCCGCATGGGCCAGGGACCCGGCGATGTCCTCCCGCCACATGCGGCAGTCCACCCCGATGGAGCTGTTCAGCTGCCGGGCCGCGTCGGCGATGGCCCCGCCCCAGAGATTATTCATGGCTCTGGGCGTCCACCATGGCCTGGACCTGGATGGGCAGGCCGTAGAGGTTGATGAACCCGGCGGCGTCGGACTGCTTATAATCGCTCTCGCCGAAGGTGGCGATCTTCTCGGAATAGAGGCTGTAGGGGCTCCAGACCCCGGCGTTGATCATGTTGCCCTTGTACAGCTTCAGCTTTACCGTGCCGGTGACCCGCTCCTGGGTCTTGTCCACGAAGGCGCTCAGGGCCTCCCGCAGAGGGGTGAACCACTGGCCGTTATACACCAGCTCCGCGAAGGTGATGGCCAGCCTCTGCTTTTCGTGGGCGGTCATCTTGTCCAGGCACACGCTCTCCAGCACGGAGTGGGCCTTGTAGAGGATGGCCCCGCCCGGCGTCTCGTACACGCCCCGGCACTTCATCCCCACCAGGCGGTTCTCCACGATGTCCAGCAGGCCGATGCCGTTGGCCCCGCCGATCTCGTTGAGCTTCAGAATGATGTCCTTGGCGCTCATTTTTGCCCCGTCCAGGGCCGTGGGCACGCCCTGGACGAACTCCAGTGTCACATAGGCGGGCGCATCCGGCGCCTGGAGGGGACTGACGCCCATCTCCAGAAAGCCGGGCTTTTCGTACTGGGGCTCGTTGCCGGTGTCCTCCAGATCCAGCCCCTCGTGGGAAAGGTGCCACAGGTTCTTGTCCTTGGAGTAGTTGGTCTGGCGGCTGATGCGCAGAGGCACCTGGTGGGCCTCGGCGTAGTCGATCTCCTCGTCCCGGCTTTTGATGGACCACTCCCGCCAGGGGGCGATGATCTTCATCTCGGGGGCAAAGTGCTTGATGGCCAGCTCGAAGCGCACCTGGTCGTTGCCCTTGCCGGTGCAGCCGTGGACGATGGCGTCCGCGTGCTCCTTCAGGGCCACGTCCACCAGGCCCTTGGCGATGCAGGGCCGGGCGGTGCTGGTGCCCAGCAGATATTCCTCATACACCGCCCCGGCCTTCATGGTGGGGATGATGTAGTCGTTGACGTACTCCTCAGTCAGATCCAGCACGTACAGCTTGGAAGCGCCGGTCTTGAGGGCCTTTTCCTCCAGGCCCTCCAGCTCGTCGGCCTGTCCCACGTTGCCGGCCACGGCGATGACCTCGCAGTTATCGTAATTCTCCTTCAGCCAGGGGATGATGACGGACGTATCCAGGCCTCCGGAATAGGCCAGCACGACCTTTTTGATGTCAGACATGATCTTTCCTCCGTTTTTCGCAGTAAGCGTATCATACCGCGCTGACGGATGAATAGCAATAGCTTTATGCAGAGATCCAATGAATATTTTCAAAATGCAGCCCGGCTGGACAATTCCGGACAAAAGGGATACAATGTGCCCATACGACGTGCTTTGGGAGGTGCGGTATGCGCACATTGCTTTACGGCGGGCGGGTCATCGACCCGGCCAACAGCGTGGACGGGCGGCTGGACCTGCTGCTGGAGGACGGAAAGGTCGCCTGGGCGGGCACGGGTCCCGTGCAGGCGGACCGGACGCTGGACGTGACCGGCAGGGTGGTCTGCCCCGGCTTCATCGACTGCCACACCCATGAGGACCCGGTGGAGCCGGACGGGCGGCTGTACGCCGACGGCGACCGGTCCGTGTTCTCCTGCATGCTGCGCATGGGGGTGACCACGGTGGTGGCGGGCAACTGCGGCGAGAACGTGTACGACCCGGCCGGGTATCTGGACATCGTGGACCGGGACGGGGCCTTCGTGAACGTGGCCATGCTGGCCGGGCACGAGTTCTTCCGCGTCCGGGCC
>CANRPD010000074.1 GCA_947632385.1 uncultured Clostridia bacterium
CCCCTCGTGAGAAACTCCTCTCTTTCTTCTCTAATCCTTTCCCTTCCACTGTCCAATATCATTGACAAACCTACAGCCCAATCTGCCGCTGCCCCCCCTTTTGTGCAAGTTTTGGGTTGCGAACCCGTCCGTTTCCGGCTATAATGGGGGTGTTCCCTGCATTTTGAGGAAAATTTCACAAAAAAGGAGAGATCCCTATGAAAATCGTGATTTTGGACGGCTACACCTCCAACCCCGGAGACGTTTCCTGGGCGCCGCTGGAAGCCCTGGGCGAGCTCACCGTCTATGACCGCACCGCCCCGGAGGACATCGTGGCCCGGGCCCAGGACGCCGAAGCCGTCATCGTCAACCGGGCGGCGCTGCCCCGGGCGGTGCTGGAGCAGCTGCCCAAGCTCAAGTGGATCGGCCTGCTGGCCACGGGCTACAACGCCATCGACATCGAGGCGGCCCGGGAGCGGAACATCGACGTGTGCAACGTGCCCTCCTACTGCGGGGACATGGTGGCCCAGCAGGCGCTGACCCTGCTGCTGCACCTGTGCGGCAACGCCTGGGTGTACAGCCCCCTGGTGCGGGCAGGCCGGTGGAACGAAGCCGTGGAGGAGAGCCACGGGGCCCATCCCCTCACGGAGCTGTGTGACAAGACCCTGGGCATCGTGGGCTTTGGGACCATCGGCCAGAAGATGGCGGGCATCGGCCGGGCCCTGGGCATGCGGGTGCTGCTCAGCTCCCGGACCCAGAAGCCCTGCCCGCCCGGCTGCGCCTGGGTGGACCTGGACACCCTGTTCGCCCAGAGCGACGCGGTCTCCCTGCACTGCCCCCTGACCCCCCAGACCCAGCATCTGGTGGACGCCCGGCGGCTGGCCCTGATGAAGCCCACGGCCTTCCTCATCAACACCTCCCGGGGCGGCGTGGTGGACAGCCGCGCCTTGGCGGACGCCCTGAACAGCGGCCGCCTGGCCGGCGCGGGCCTGGACGTGCTGGAGCAGGAGCCCCCCGCCCCGGACGACCCCCTGCTCACCGCCAAGAACTGCGTCATCTCCCCCCACATCGCCTGGGCTTCCAAGGAGGCCCGGATCCGGCTCATCGCCGCGGTGGCGGACAACCTGAAGGGCTTTTTGACGGGGCATCCCCAAAACGTGGTGAACCCCTGACCGATCCAGTAGACCCAGCGCAAAAGGAGAACGAGACCCATGGCCGTGGAGAAAAACGACCTCGTGGAAATGGAGATCACCGGCATGACCGCCGAGGGCCTGGGCGTGGGCCGGGCCGGGGAGCTGGCGGTGTTCACCCCGCTGACCGCCCCGGGAGACCGGGTCCGGGTGCGGATCGTCAAGCTGCAAAAGAGCTTTGCCTACGGCCGGCTGGAGGCGGTGCTGTCCCCCGCCCCCTGCCGGGTGGAGCCGGACTGCCCCGTGTTCGCCCGGTGCGGGGGCTGCTGCTACCGGCACCTCACCTATGAAGCGGAGCTCGCCATCAAGGAGGACCGGGTTCGGGAGGCGTTTCGGCGCATCGGCGGGCTGGAGGACCTCCCCCTGCGGCCCATCGTGGGGGCGGAGAGCCGGGACGGTTCTCGCAACAAGGCGCTGCTCCCCCTGGGGCAGGGGCCCGACGGGGCCCTTTCCATGGGCTTTTACGCCGTGAATTCCCACCGGATCGTCCCCTGCGATCGCTGCCTGCTGCATCCCCCGGAATTCACTGCGGCCATGGCGGCCTTCCGGGACTGGGCCCAGCGCTTCGGCGACCCCGTCTACGACGAAACGACCCACACCGGCCGCATGCGCCGGCTCTACCTGCGCAAGGGCTGGGACACCGGCGAGGTGCTGGTCTGCGTGGTGGTCAACGGCAACGGCCTGCACCACGAGCAGGAGCTGGTGGAGGCCCTGCGGGCCGCAGTGCCGGGGCTCGTGGGGGTGGTGGTGAACGCCAACCGGGAGCGCACCAACACCGCCCTGGGCAAGACCTGCCGCACCGTCTGGGGCAAAGGGACCCTCACGGACCGGCTGTGCGGCCTCACGGTCACGGTCTCGCCCCTGTCCTTCTATCAGGTCAACCACGACCAGACCCAGCGGCTCTACGCCCTGGCCGGGGAATTTGCCGCCCTCACCGGCCGCGAGCTCCTGCTGGATCTCTACTGCGGCGCGGGCACCGTGGGGCTGAGCCTGGCCCGGCAGGTCCGGCAGCTCATCGGCGTGGAGGTGGTCCCCAAGGCGGTGGAGAACGCCCGGGAGAACGCCCGGATCAACGGCATCGAAAACGCGGAGTTCCTCGCCGGGGACGCCGCCTTTGCGGCAGAGCAGCTGCGCCGGCGGGGCGAGCAGCCCGACGTGGTCATCGTGGATCCGCCCAGAAAGGGCCTGGCCCCCCAGCTCATCGAGACCATCGCCCGGATGGCCCCGCAGCGGGTGGTGTACATCTCCTGCGACCCCGGGACCCTGGCCCGGGACCTCCAGCGCTTCACTCAGCAGGGGTATCTCCCCCGAGAAGCCGCCCCGGTGGATATGTTCCCCGGAACGAAGCATGTGGAGACGGTATGCTTATTGTCCAAACTCAATGTCAAGCAGCATATCGAGGTTGAACTCACCATGGACGAGATGGATTTGACAGCCGCCGAGAAGAAAGCCAGCTACGAGGAAATCAAGGCGTATGTGCTGGAGAAATTCGGAATGAAGGTCAGCCACTTGTATATTGCACAAGTGAAGCGGAAGTGCGGGATTATCG
>CANRPD010000075.1 GCA_947632385.1 uncultured Clostridia bacterium
CTGTACGCCGCCCAGCTTATCTTCAACTTCTTCTGGACGCTCATCTTCTTCAACGGGGAGAAGTTCGGCCTGGCCTTCGTGTGGCTGCTGATCCTGTGGGGCCTGATCCTGGCAACGCTGCTGGCCTTCCGCAAGCAGGACCGGACCGCGGGAAACCTGCTCATACCCTACCTGGCCTGGGTCACCTTCGCCGCATACCTGAACGCCGGGGTGTGGTATCTCAACGGGTGAATCCGGCATTTGGACGAATATCCGCCGGTCCTCTCGGCGCCCGATTTTGTGCAGGATGGCCTTTGACGGCGCGGCTGTGAGCGGGTATAATAACGATACAACGTGTAGCACGAACTGCGTAAACCCGGTTGCGTGCTGCACGTTCTTTTTTTGTGTGAAAGGAAGTCAAAAAATGGAAAAGGAAACCAACGCCCTCCTGGGCGATGCGCCCGTTGGGAAGCTCATGGGAAAGTACGCCGTGCCCTGCATCATCTCTCTGCTGGTGGGGGCGCTCTATAACATCGTGGATCAGATCTTCATTGCCAACGCCGCGTATCTGGGCTCCTACGGCAACGCGGCCAACACGGTGGTGTTCCCCCTGACGGTCATCGCCCTGGCGGCGGCCGTGATGATCGGGGACGGCTGCTGCGCCTTCGTGAGCCTAAGCCTGGGCAGGAACGAGATGGCCGGGGCCAGAAAGAGCGTGGGAAACGCCGTGGTGCTGGCCGCAGTCAGCGGCCTGGCACTGGGCGCGGTATATCTGCTTTTTGCCGACCGGCTCATCGCGCTGTTCGGCGGCACGGTCAACGACGAGACCTTCCGGTACTCCCAGGAGTACTTTTTCTGGATCGCCCTGGGCGTGCCCTTTTACATGTTCGGCCAGGCCATGAACCCCATCATCCGGGCGGACGGCTCTCCCAAATTCGCCATGGCGTCCACTCTGCTGGGAGCGATAGTTAACATAATTCTTGACCCGGTGTTCATCTTCGCCTTCCGGTGGGGCATGATGGGCGCGGCGGTGGCCACGGTGCTGGGCCAGATCGTCACGGCGGCGCTGGCGCTGTGGTATCTGGCGCACATGCGCCTGGTCCGGCCGGGGAGGGGGGACTGGCGGCCGGACCGGCGCGTCGCCGGGCGCACCCTGACCCTGGGCGTCACCAGCTTCCTGTCCCAGATCTCCCTGGTGGCGTCCATGGCCGCCGTCAACAACATGCTGCGCCGGTACGGGGCTCTGGACCCGGTGTTCGGCCAGGCCCAGTACGCCCAGATCCCCATGGCGGTGGTGGGCATCGTGATGAAGTTCTTCCAGATCGTCATCTCCGTGGTGGTGGGCATGGCGGCGGGGTGCATCCCCATCGCCGGCTACAACATGGGCGCGGGGCACAGGGAGCGGGTGCGCGGCCTCTTTACCCGGCTGCTGGCGCTGGAGGCGGCCGTGGGCGCAATGGCCCTGGTGGTCGTGGAGTGCTTCCCCGGGCAGCTCATCGCCGTGTTCGGCGCGGCCAACGAGAGTGAGTACTATACCGCCTTCGCTCTGCGGTCCTTCCGCGTCTATCTGTGCATGGTGATCTTCGCCTGCGTGAACAAGGCCTGCTTCATCTTCCTGCAGGCCATGGGCAGGGCCCTGGCCTCCACCATGCTCAGCATGGTGCGGGAGGTGGTGTTCGGCATGGGGCTGGCGCTGCTCCTGCCCCGGTTCTTCGGGCTGGACGGGGTGCTCTATTCCATGCCCGTGTCCGACGGACTGACCTTCCTCGTCGCCGCGGTGCTGATCGTAAGGACCTATAAGCAGCTGGCGTGCGGGACAGGACCCCGCCTGCCAGGCGCTGCGAAGGTATTATCCAAAGCATAAAACAGCCTTTTACTTCCGGCGATGATATGCTATACTATGAGCAGAAATCGGCAACGGGGGTGCTGCTATGCCATATACGATCTCAGAGCTGCGAGCCATAGTCAGTCCTCTGGCGCAGCGTTATGGAGCGGAGCGCGTGTATCTGTTTGGCTCCTATGCGCGGGGCGATATGCACAGCGGCAGCGATATTGATCTGCGTATCGACAAGGGCTCTATTCGCGGCCTGCAATTCGCGTATCTGCTTGGCGATCTGGAGGACGCGCTCAAAATGCCGGTCGATCTTGTCTCCACGGCAGGCATGGATCAGAGATTCCTTGAGACGATCCGCCCGGATGAGGTATTGCTTTATGAACGTGCAGGAGCGTGATCTGCATATTTTGGAGCATGTTCTGACTTACTGCGGCCAAATCGATATGGCCGTGGAACGCTTCGGGCATAGCTTTGATGTTTTTGACAGCGATCCGGTGTATCGCAATGCCGTTGCCCTTTGCATCGTACAGATCGGTGAGCTTGTGGGGCACCTGTCGGATGCGTTTAAGGCTGCGAACGGACAGATCCCATGGCGGCAGATCAAGCTCATGCGGAATATCGTGGCCCATCGATATGGAACGGTGGATAACGCGATCACATGGGAGGTTGTCGAAAAAGATATTCCTGACCTCAAAACTTTCTGTTCTTCGCTGCTGGCAGCGCATAAAGACGGATGATCCAAGTATGTATCACGAAACAGTCCCGCCCTTTTGGGCGGGACTGTTTCGTGGCGGAAGCGGTGGGATTCGAACCCACGAGACCTTGCGGTCTACCTGATTTCGAGAAAGGAGATTTCGAGGAAA
>CANRPD010000076.1 GCA_947632385.1 uncultured Clostridia bacterium
CGATTTGGCCGGTTCCTTCTTCTCTTTTTTGTGAACTTCCCAGCTCCCTTGTCCAATATGTATTGTAGCACTACACTGCACAGAACATAAAATTTTGGCGGGGGCTTGACAATCGCCCACCATCTGTGGTAGGATATATATCACGCCGGATATGGAGAGGTGTCCGAGTGGTTTAAGGAGCTAGTCTTGAAAACTAGTGATCCCGCAAGGGACCAAGAGTTCGAATCTCTTCCTCTCCGCCAACAGCTCAGGCTGTATGCGCTTCACCCTGGAGAAGTACCCAAGTGGTGAAGGGGCTCCCCTGCTAAGGGAGTAGGTCGGGAAACCGGCGCATGGGTTCAAATCCCATCTTCTCCGCCAAAACCAGAAACCCCGGTATCCGCCGGGGTTTCTTCGTTTTCCCGGAAGTTCCCCCGCCCCTGCACGCCCCCGCCTCCCGCAGACGGGGCTGATCCCCGCTGAGCCCGCCGGCAGGCGCTCTCAGCGGTCTCGTCCCCATTGGGAAAGGAGGTCCATCATGGACAAAATCTTAGTGATCTGCGACGATCTCTGGCACCCGGCAGAAGTCATCCAGCGGGGCCTCGCCCTGCGTTCGGACCCCGCGTTTTCCTTCGATGTGATGCGGGACGCCAAGGACTGCCTCACCCCCCAGCTGCTGCGCACCTACCCCGCGGTGGTGTGCTGCAAGGGGAATGCCATCAACGCCGCCAACACCGCCCCCTGGTTCGAACCGGGCGTGACGGAGGTGGGGCCGGAGCAGCTGGAAGACTACATCCGGGCAGGCGGAGGCTACCTGGCGGTCCATGCCGGGCTGGCGTTCATGAACCGCAGCTTCCCTCCGTACAACGATCTCATCGGGTTCGACTTTTTGGGCCACCCGCCCCGGTGTGAGGTCCACCTCTCCGTCACCGACCCCCACCACCCCGTGGCGGCCGGCGTCCAGCCCTTCACGGTCCGGGACGAGCACTACCGGCTCCGGGTCCTGGCCCCGGACGCCTCTGTGTTCCTCCAAAGCACCTCTCGGGAAGGCGGCGTCCAGCCCGCCGGATACACCCGCACCCTGGGCCGGGGCCGCATCGCCGCGCTGACGCCCGGGCACATCCTGTCGGTGTGGGCCCACCCCGAATTCCAAAAGCTCTTCACCAACGCGCTGCGGTGGTGTCTGCACGAGATCTGAAGCCCGCCTGTCACAGCAGCTCCCGGAGCTTGTCCAAAAAGGCCTCCTCGCCAAAGGTGCTCACCTTGAAAAACAGGGCCTGGCTGCCGCCGGAGGCAATGGCGGAGAGGTAGATCGGCCCCGGTCCCGCCTGGAACAGGGTCACGCTCAGGCTGACCCGATTGCCCCCCAGGGAGCTGTACCGCTCGAACACCCGGACGCTGCACCGGGCCTGCTGGGTCCAGAAATCGCTGCGCCCCTCCAGAGAGGCGGAAATGCTCCCGCCCACGATCCCGTTTTCGATCCGGCCCAACAGTTCCGCAAAGTCCCCCTGGACCGTCTGTTCCAGTTTTGCCATGTCCGTTCCTCCTGTGAGTTACAGTTCCGCACCCAGGCAGCGGCCAAAGAGCACGCAGCTGGGGTGGTCAAGGTCGGCGCGCAGACCGGTATCCCGCAGCGTCCCTGTCTCCCGGTCCACCTGGAAGACCGCCACGGTATCGCCCTCCTGGTTGGCCGTGAGCAGGAACCGTCCGTCCGGCGAGTAGGCTGCATCCCGAGGGCACGCGCCCCCGCTGGGCACAAACGCCGGGGACCCCAGCCGGCCGTCCGCTGCAACAGGAAAGCTGGCCAGGTGGTCCTGGCCCCGGTTGCTGACCGTGAGGGTCCTGCCGTCCGGAGAGAGCTGCACCGCCGCCAGGGTGTTGGGCCGACTGTCCCCCGCCGGCAGGGTGGAGACCCTCTGCAGCCGCTCCCAGCGGCCGTTCCCGTGCCGGTACACCTCCACCAGGTTCCTCATTTCACAGCCCAGGTACAGGGTCTGTCCATCCGCCGCAAAGGCAACATGCCGGGCCCCCGCCCCGGGGGCGCAGCGAACGAACTCCCTCTCCTCTCCCCAGCCGGTCTCGGGGTGGAAGGGCAGCAGGCTCAGGCGGTCCAGTCCCAGGTCGCACAGCGCCACGGTCCTGCCCTCCGGCGAGAACCGAACGCAGTGCATGTGGGGCCCTTGTTGGCGCTTGGGGTCCGGTCCCGCCCCTTGGTGCCGCAGGACCGAAACACACGCCCCCAGGGAACCGTCCTCCTCCAGCGCGTACACGCTGGCCGAGCCGTCCTCGTAGTTGGCGCAGTAGAGGAACCGGTCCTCCGGGTCGGTGGTCACACAGCAGGGCAGGCCGCCCTTGCTGGGCTTTTCGTTGAGCAGGATGAGGCCCCCGGTCTCCTCCACCCGGAACGCCGCCAGCCCGCCCCCGCCCTGGGCCAGCGGCCGCTCCTGCACCGCATACAGGGTCCGCCCGTGGTGGGCCAAACACAGGTAGCTGGGGTCCGGGCCGAAGGACGCCTGGGCATAGC